>NZ_JAAAHR010000102.1:0-34051 GCF_009908215.1 Nonomuraea sp. K271
CCCTCGGCCCGGTGCAACCGGCGGATCTCCGCCCAGTCCTCCACCTTGATCACCCTCCAGAGTGAACTGCACGAGGGGGTCAGATTTCGGCCGTCGCCATGGGGTCAGTATTCACGCGCCGTCGACAATCCGGCAGTACTGGGCCGACGCGACTTTGTCGAGGCTGCCCCCATCCTCCCCGGCGACTCCCGGTTCAGGCTGCCTCCAGCTTCACCCCGCTGCTACGACAGCGGAGAGACGGACGGTCTTTCACCTCCATTCGGACAAACAGCGCCTCGTGGCGCACTGACGAACGTGTCACCAGCCGCCATATCTACTCTGACCTGGGCTGTTGGTGCTGGCTGCGTACCGGTGGACCAGTCATCAACGCTAAGGGCTGATCTCTCAAGTAAACGTCCGGCTTTCCGCCGGTCGCCGTTCTCCTTCTTGGAATCGTTGCTACGAAGGATCACGCGATGGCCGTTCTCATTTCACGGCGCCACACCTGTTGACCACGTCAAGCTCGTACACCACTTCCGTGGACGCAACCGCCGACGAAGGAGGTCGTGCGGCGTCGATCGTCCCAACCCTGCCCAGAGCTGGACAAAGGGCAAGCAACCCAAGCTGCCGGAACCCGCCCGGCGCTCCATTCGCCGACGATACGCCTAGGGCGAGACGTCCCTGGCCGATCCGGCCACCGAGTACAGCGTCGGACGCTCCATCATCCGTCGCATCATCCACGGGCCAGAGACCTCCAGGTAGGGCGATCACACGCCGAAGCTGGTCGTCGCACTTCGAGCAAGATCATTCTCAGCGCCAACGGCTGTTCCTGGGTTCCAGTCCCGACTGCGGGGGGCCCACGACGAGGGGGTGTGCCAAGCTGTCGCGTTATGAATGACATTCGAGACCGTCAACGCCAGATTCGTGACCTCAGCGAAGAGCTGTTGGGTGACTCGTACTCCGATCAGTTGGTGCGTGCGGTCACTTGGCTGTGTCATAGCCAGACGCCTCCAGATACCCGTTCCCGGCTGGGTGGAACGGCGATGCTGGCGCGCAACACCCCATGGCCGTTCTGGCGTGGCCGGCCGTTGAGTTTTCTCGCGCTCGTTGACTGCGCCGAAATCGCGCCGTTCGACGACTCGGGTCAGTTGCCGAAGAGCGGACTGCTCAACTTCTTCTACGAGGCCGATGGGCAAGAGCCGGGATTCGACCCGGATCCTGCGCTGTCCGAAGGTTGGCGGCTGATCTTCACTGACGCCGGCGAAGCGGTCGAATGTCCTGCTCCCGACGGTGCGTTGGTGTTTCCCGAGCACCCGCTGCGGCCCGTCCCCGCCCTTCCGGTCGTGGGCAGTCAGGAAAAAGCCGGTTACCTGCCGGTCCGCCCGTGGGACGACGACGATGACGACGACGAAGGCGGGTCGCTGCCTCATTCCGAGCTACCCTCCGCCGTGGAAAACCGCCTTCAACTGCTGGAATCGCGGGTGAACCCGGACCAGGAGCCGCCGTGGCAACCGGACGGGCCGCTGCACAAGGTCGGCGGCTGGCCGGATTCCCTGCACGACGATCCGCTCTGGTGGCGCGCACAACTTGGATCAAGTGGCTTCCATGCCTGGCACATCGAGGATGGTGATAGTCGAATGCACCAGGCGTGGCAGGCCGGCCCATCGTGGCGGCTGCTGCTGCAACTCGACTCCGACCCCGCGATGGAACAGCCGGATCAGGAGGCGAGCTGGGTGTGGGGCGACGGCGGCCGCCTCTACTTCGTCATCCGGGCCGACGCTCTCAAAGCCGGTGATTTCAGCCAGGTTTGGCTCTGTGCCGAAACCCACTGACCGCCCGACTCCCTCATCCTGTCTGGGGGCAACAAACATCCAGATCGAGCTATGCCATCGCAGGGCGATCGTCGGGCAGTGCTTCGCGCGGCGAACGTGTCGAACGTGGCGATTCGGGGTGAATGCCGAGGTGGAGGCGGGGGTGAGCTGCCCCGGGTTGGTTGGAGGCTCTGGTGTGCCCCGAGTTCAGTGGAGTCGCGTTCCTGGATTGTTATGCCACGGTGGGTGTGTTCTCGCATGCCCCAGTCGTCCAGGATGAGCAGGGCGGGTTTGGTCAGCGTGGCGAACCTCGGCCTCGACGGCGGTCTGGATGATCAAGCGGGCACCCAGGCGGGCGACGTCCTCGATGACCTCGACCAGATCACGACCTTCGGCGAACAGGGCGTCGATCTCGGCGCGGATGGCTTGAACGGGCGGTAGTGTGCGTGCCACGAGCGTAGGTCCTTGCGTAGTGCGAACTTTGGACGGTTCAGCACGGCAACCTACGCTCGTTCCCTTTTACACCGCATCTCGGACGCGACCACCCGCTGGTCGAGATGACCGGCTTGCGGGCGATCTCGGGCACCGCCACACCTCGGCCACGTAGCGACCGAGCATAGGCGGTCATGTCATCGTCGAGCGCTTTGGGGCGGCCTCCGTGACGTTCGCGATCGAGGGCGGACGCCCTGGCCCTCCAGCAATCTCTCCCGGACCTACTCCCGCCCGGACTCGCCATCGCGGCGAAGGAGGCGAACAACCCAGAGGGGTCGTAGATGCCCTGCAGCGGGCCATTCAGCAACTGCGCCACCAGGACGCCTGTGTGTTCACCATGACCCGATAGACGTAGGGGTCGGGGTCGCCCTCGATCCGCCCTCACGCCAGCCAGGCTCTGGCCAGCGCCGTCTGCACCAGGTCCTCGGCCGCCCCCAGTCCCTGGACAGCAGGAAGCCATCCGGCACAGGCGCCGATGGTGCTGCGCGGCGTACTCGGCGAACGCCCACCCATCAGCTCACCTCCAGGTTGTCGTTCACGACGGGTATGACTATCGGGCTTCGCCAGACGGTTTACAGCGATCCGATCCTGTCGGAAACCGCCTCAAAGCCGTGCGACGGCCGTGGTGGATCGCCGTCCAATGAACTAAGCTGGCGCGATAGTTCACCACATGGTGGAGAAAGGTTGGTACGCTCCGAGCATGAGCGATTTCGAAGGTCGTTGGGCGTTGTCAGCAGCGACGCCGACGGGCGATCGGCAGGCCGCCCTGGTGCTCGTTCCCGAGAGTGGTGCGATCACCGGCGCGTGTAAACCAGCATGGAATGCTCATGTCGCTACCACAGCGGTTCACCGAGCTCAGTAAAGGGGCGTCATCATGGCATTCAGCCTCGGCATGGTCGGAGCGGGGCAGTTCTCGGCCCACTTCGCCTCTCTCTTCCACCTCCACCCCGGCATCTCCCACGTGTACGCGACGGACGAGATCGAAGGTCGCGCGGAGAAGCTGGTCGAAGTTTGGGGCCTGGCCGGCACACGCCCTGGCTTCGGTGCCATGCTGGCCGATCCGTCGATCGACGCGATTGCCGTCTTCACGCAGCGCTGGACGCACGGGCCGCTCGTCGTGCAGGCCTTGCGTGCCGGCAAACACGTCTTTTCGACGGTGCCTATGGCGGTGTCGCGGGAGGAGATCTCCTCGATCATCGACGCGGTGCGCGAGACGGGCCTGACGTACATGATGGGGGAAACCAGCTACTACAACCCTGCCATCGTCTTCGCGCGGCAGAAGCTCGCCGCAGGAGAGTTCGGCCGGGTGTTCTACGCCGAGGGAGACTACCTGCACGACATGGATCTCGGCTTCTACGACGCGTACCGCTTCAGCGGCGGTGACGGCTGGAAGGCGACGGCCAGCTACCCGCCCATGTGGTACCCGACCCACTCCATCGGCGGAGTGCTCGGAGCGATCCCGAGCCATGCTGTGAGCGTCAGCTGCATCGGCGTTCACGACGACAGAGGCGACGGTGTCTTCGACACCGAGGTCAGCATGTTCGGCAACGACTTCTCCAACATGACCGCGCTGTTCGAACTCGCCGGTGGCGGCTCGATGCGGATCAACGAGTTCCGGCGGGTGGGCTACCCATCACGGACCCGCGAGAGCCGGTTCAGATTCTTCGGCACTGAGGGCAGCTTCGAGCAACTGGCCACGACCTCGATCTGGCAGGACAAGAACGAGGCGAAAGACGTGTCCGAACTGATCGCATCCCGGCCGACCTTGAGCCACGATGATCCCCTGCTCGCCGATGTCGCACCGTCGCTGCGCGCCGCGTTCGTGTCGGGGCACGCTCCGGTGCACGACGAGGAGGCCATACGTCTGCCCGCCGAGTTCGAGGGGGCGCCGAACGGACACGAGGGGAGCCATCAGCTCCTGGTCGACGATTTCGTACGCGCCGTCGAGGTCGGCACTCTGCCGACAGTCAATGCATGGGCCGCCGCCCGCTTCACTCTGCCCGGCTTGGTCGCGCAGGAATCGGCCCTTCGCCGCGGCGAGCGTCTTTCCGTACCCGATCTCGGGGACGCTCCCGTCCCCGTCGGCAGTCCCCTGCGGTAGATAAGCCTCGGCCGATTGACGACTCTCGGCCAGGAGGGGAGACATGGCCGAGCGCGAAGGGCGCCCCGGGCCGCAAGGTCACGCGCAGGGATGTGGCACGCCGCGCGCGCCCTAAAGTCCTGCTCCGCCCGTACCATCGCCCTGGACTTCCCGGAAGACGACGATGCTCCCGTGGACACGATCCCGTTCTTCACGGAGTTCGCCCACGCCGTCGAGAAAGCAGCGCGATCACGGGATACGCGCTCTATGTGATGACCAACGCTCCCGAGCCGGGCAAGCTCTTGAGCGGTTCAGCGAGCTCGCCCCCCGCCAGGTCGACGGAGTGCTCATCGTGCCGGGTTCACGTTCGGTGGACGCATCTCGGACTTGACCTGGTCGGCCTGCCGTGGGTGCAACTGAACGCGACAAGTCCCGCTGCCCGGGGTCGACAGCGTGGGAGTCGACCTCTATGGGGGCGCGTTCGAAGCGACAGAGCACCTGATCGCCCACGGGCACCAGCGCGTCGGGTTCGTCGGAGGTGGAGCCGAGGAGCCGCGGCATCGTGGCTGGCGCGACGCCTGCGCCACACCCGGCGTGGTCGCCCCACCAGGCCTGTACGCATCGTTCGCCCGCGAAGGCGGCAATCTGGCCGGCCTCGAACTCGCCGCGGCGGACGACCGGCCCGGCGCGATCTTCGCCTCCTCCGACCCTGTCGCGCTCGGCGTCCTCCGGGCTCTGCACGAGCAGGAGGTACAAATTCCGGAGGACATCGCCATTGTCTCCTTCGACGGATCATGGGGAACCGAATACTCCTGGCCCGCACGCTGGAGCTCGGTACGACAGCCCATCGAGGCGATGGCCGAGGCATCCGTCGACCGGCTGCTTGATCGACACAGTGCCGACCGTCGGCACGAGAACGTCTTCGGGACGCTCCTCCTGCGGCCCGCATCCGGTACGGAGCCTTCGGTGAGCGATCTGAGACGGGACTTGCGCGTGTAAACGACTACCTGACGGCGCCGATCATTCGCCCTGATATGAGGTGATTTTGGCTGATGATGTGGACGGGAAGACCTGGATAACCGCGAGGGTGAAGGCCGCGAACACCAGTCCCCACAAGGTAAGCATTCATCCGTGAAGGAGCGAGGCCCGTCAACCGCTGGGTTTGTGGTTGACTACCCGTTTTCTGGCGTTTCGGGATAGCTGCAGGGTACGCCGAAGGAGAGGCTGGGTCCAGGTGGAGCGCCCGGAGGCGGAGCCGAGGACATTCGACCTTAAGGCGGCCTCGACGGTCGGCAGAGCATGGTGACCACCGGGACGGAGGCGGGTTGTGAGGAGTGCGCGCCTCAGTGCGGCTCGGCAGATGGCAGGCCTGTCGGCTGCGTTCACCCCTTCGATTCCCGGTTCCCCGCTGGCTGCGGCGCGACCATGAGGTGGGTGCGCGGATGACCGGCGGGGTCAATCACGAGGGCGCTCACGCCGCTGGGGTGGGGCGGGGAGCCGAATGGATCGCGGCCTCGCGCCGGTCACCAGCCCGGCACGGGCACCCCCGCCGGCCGTGGCGCGGTGTGCACCTTGCCGCAGCGGCAGGCGACGGTGTGCCGGTCATGCTGGACGCGCCGAGCCACCACCAGCGGGATCTCGATTTGCTGATGCCGAGCCGTCAGCCCCAGATCGACCGCTCCCACCGCAAGCTCGCTCACCGCTGCTCCTACCTGGGGCGGGCGTGGGTCTCGCCGTCGTCGGTGCACCGGACACCGCAGGCACACAGGCTGCGCGTGCGGGCACGTCCGCGTCCGGCCCGCACCGCCCACACGCCGCTCCCTGACTGGGTGGAGTACCGGCCCCGGCAGATCTGGATCTACGACGCCACACACTTCGCGGCCTGTGGGATGGCCGCGCCGGCCATCATGGACCTGGTCTGCGCAGGTGGATCTAGGAGGTCGTCTCGGTGGAGGAGACCCGCACCCAGGTGACCTCGGCGTCACCGACGCGCTGGAGCGCGAGGGACTGCAGCCGCCGATCACCGCGCGCGCTGACGGGTCGGTGATGCCGCCACCGACGCCGACAATCCGATGCGGCCGGTGCTGCCGGCCATGAGCGACAACAAGCCGCAGATGACCGCCGGTAAGACCCGCGTGTTCATGGCGCTCTCGGCGACCACCACCCACTTCGGCCGGCCCGGCACACCGACCGGCCAGATGTGGATTGAGACGCTCTTCGGCCATGTCAAGGCCGAGTTCCCGCACCTGACGCGCATCACCGAACTGCAGGTGCTACGCGCGAAACTGGCGCGGGTACCGGCGTTCTGCAACGGGACCAGACTGCACGAGAGGATCGGGTACGTCACGCCCGACGACGAGCACGAGGGGCGTGGGCCAGCAATCCGCAAAGTCCGACAAGCAGGTTGATCAAGACCGGGAGCGCCGCCTGGAGTGGCACCGATCAAACCGGGGCACATCAGTCACGCGGGGAGCCATCGATGCTGGCTGAAGAATCGAGCTCTGCATCATTAAGTCAGAAACGCCTCAGATCGGCATGGGAACTGCGGGTTCAGCCCCCGTGGGGTCCGCTTCGGTGCGCAGGATCCGCCAGCTCACATAGGCGCAGGCGGCGGTTGCGGGCATGGTCAGCAGTGTGCTGACGATCCCGAGCACGATCACGTTCCCGGCCAGGTACAGAGGCACCATCAACGTCGCGCCGAGAGCGAATTTCGCCACGAAGACCGCTGTGCACTTCTGGTAGCGGCGCCGCCTCGCACGATCGCGCCGCCAGGTGAACCGTTCACCGCGCGCCTGCCCCACTACCAACCCGATCAGCGGCCACCCCACCAGCATGGATACCAGGAACACGACCGCGCCGACCACGGTGGCCAGCACACCGACAAGGTAGAAGTTGACCCCGTCCCCGGTGCTCCCGGCCAAGAACGCAGACACGCCCACCGTGAGCAGCCCTCCGGCTGCCTGCCAGTACTTTCGGTCGGTCCACACCCGGGCCACCGCGAAGACGAACACACCGCCGACTGCGATCAGGGCGGAGATCACTACTCGGCCGGTCACCAGATAGGCAACTACGAACAGCGCTCGGGATGTGATGGCTTCCGCGAGCGTGCGCCAGCCGCCCACTACGGCGAACAAGGACAGCGACTTCTGCGTCAGCATGTTGAAGTTCATGTGCCGACCTCCGCACCATTGGATCCGCCGGAGATCGGGGAAGACACCGGAGCCGGGGTTGCCGGTGACGGTGGCTGGGCTGGGGCGGCTGGCTGGACATCCTCCCGTCTGCTGGGGGCCCCGCTCCGCGGCCGGGTCACCGGGACCGCTTCGGCTGCTCCGCCGGGGGTGGGGAAGCTGTCGCGGCGCATCGCGTCCTCGTATGCACCGATCGCGGCGCGCAGACTCTGCTGCCCGCGGGAGGCCCGGACCAGTTCATCGCAGAGGCGGTGCGCATCCTGCATCGCCAAGTTGCCGCCGAAGCCCGGCGCCACGTGGATCGCATCGCCGATGACCGTCACCGGAGCAGCCGGCCATGCCGGCATCGGTGGGATCACCCCTCCCCGCAGCGCGACTGTGAGGTTCGGCCATGCGTTGTCGACGACCACCCGCAACGTCGGGTGAAGACCGGCGGACAGTTCCTGGGCTCGGCGCGTCGCCGTGGCCGGCGATTCGGCCGGACCGAGCAGTTCCTGCGTGACGGACAGCGCCCACATCATGTAGTCCTCGGCATCGTCGACGACGCGGGAGCGCAGGGCAGGCAGCCACTCCTTCCTCGCGGCGACCGGCGACTGGGTGAACCGCAGCACGCCCATCGCCATCATCGTGCCGTGCGCCTGTGCGGTGCAGGGGCTGTGGCCGATGAGTTCGGGCAGTCCGGTACCGGCCATGGCCCGCAGTGGTGTCGCGCCCATCAGCATGCGTTTCCCCGTGTCGACCACCCGCACGTGAGGCAGGTACTGGCGGCGAACGGCCGAACCGATGCCGTCCGCACCGACCAGCACGTCCGCGGTGTCCGTGCTGCCATCGGCGAACCACGATCGGACGGTCCTGTCAGGCCGCTGTTCGAACCGCGTGAACTCCGCCCCGAACCGCACCGTGTCCTCCAGTCCGGTCAGCAACACCGCCCGCAACAACGGCCGGTGTACCTGCCGGCCTGGCCGCGCCGGCCCCGATGTGCCGTCCAGCGGTTGGCTACGCGCTACCACAAGCCGCCCATCTACTTCGGACAGGAGCAGCCTCTGTTCGCGCGGTCCGCCCATGGTGGCCTCCGCCATCGCCACGTGCGGCGGCGGCAAGCACGCCCGCAGCGCAGTCGTTCCGCGGTCATCGAAATGCAGGCTGACGCCCTGCGGGCGCCCCTGATTCCCGTCCCGCTCGTATACCACGACCTCGATATTTGCCCGTAGCAACCCGTGGGCCAGCGTCAACCCGCCAAGCCCCGCACCTACCACGACCACCTTCACCCTGCCGACCTTTCTTCACCGGTTGATGAAGTTCAAGGTACCACGTGCCGGGCACATAACTTCACCAATCGGTGAGGAAAGATCCGGTAGACTCGCCCTGTCATGACAGAACGCAGTCCCTCTGCTCGCCCCGGACGCTGGCGGTCCGGCGCGGAAAGCAGGCAACGGATCCTGGAAACCGCCCGCGCACTATTCCGCGAGCACGGCTATGGCGGCACGACCGTGCGTGCCGTCGCCGCCCAGGCGGGCGTCGATCCGGCCATGGTGTTCTACTTCTTCAAAACCAAGCAGGGCATGTTCGCCGCGGCCACGGAGATGCCCCCTCATCTACTGCCGGCCATCGAATCGCTCTTCACTGGCGGCCTCGATGGCATCGGCGAACGCATCATCCGGACACTCTTGGAGAACTTGGACAAATCCGCCCGCACACCGCTCGTGATGCTCACCCGGTCAGCCCCCACTCACGAGGCGTCCGAAGCGCTACTCCGCGAATTCATCGACCGGGAAATCACCAGTCGGCTTGCCGCGATGCTCGACACGCCTGACGCCGCGCTACGGGCCGGCATGGTGAACGTCCATATCCTGGGCCTCGCGGTTACGCGTTACATCGTACGACTCGAGCCGATCGCCTCCGCGTCGACCGATGAACTGGTGGCCCGCCTCGGTCCGGTCGTGCAGCAGTGCCTCACGGGACAGGGAGCTACTACCGCTACGTAGCCAGTCGATCGAAGAACAGGGGCCGCGTTCGCGTTGCCACCGGTTCCGACCAGCGTACCTTCCCGCCGCCCGGGACGCGTCGCCATCGCTGACCTGCCGCGCGACTCGATCTGCGACCTGCCGGACCTGCCTGCCCCCTGGTCGAGGCGCTCGATGCCGTACCCGACTCACGCAGTCCTCGCGAACGCCGCTACCGGCTCGGCTCAGAGCAATAGTCAAGACCTGTGAGGTTGTCACTGAAGTGACAACCTCACATCCCTTCGCGTTGTGGGACGATCAGAGAGTGGACCGCTACGACCGTTTCGTGGAGGAGTTGCTCGACTTCCTGCTGATACGGCTCGATGAGACAGGCTTTGCGCAGCTCGTCGCCCATGAACCGAAGCGCATGATCGCCGGGTACTCGAACGGCAGTTACTATGTGGCCGGTAACCGTTGGGGGCCGCAGACCGCATGGTTCACCGGTTGCGCAACATGCTCGCCGATCCCCTCTCGCGTCGTAGTCGACCCGGGGACTGGCGCCGAATGCGTGCAGTGGCGGGCGATCGATTGGAAGGCCTCCAGGGAGGGTGCCGTGCCGCATGAGCAGCGGCACGGCCGTACACACCAGCTCGAGACATGGGGCACCTACCTGGAAATGAACGTCGAAGCGTGGCCGTGCCTGCATGTCCGGTCCCTGGCACTGCCGTTTGCCGATGACCCGGGCTACCATGATGAATGGCGGCCGGAGTACGCCGTATTCGCCTCTGGCAAGCTCTGCCATCCTTACGACGATTGCCAATGGCCCCATCAGCTCCCGCCACCTTCGGCGCTGCCCAATGGCGAGTGATCAGCCCCGCAGCAGCATATAGATCATCACTCGCTATACCGGAGGTGTGGGTGAGCAGGTGGTGGATGGTGACCTCGGCCGTCTCGGGCGCGAACCCGCCCAGGTGCTTGCTCAGCTTGTCCTGGAATGACAGTTTGCCCCGCCGGGCGAGCTGCGCGATCGCCACCGCGGTGCACGTCTTGGTCACCTCCGACCGGCTCGGTGTGCGTCGCGAGGCGCTGCGCTCATGGGTACGGCAGGCTGAAGTCGAACACGTCGTCCAGCGGTTTCGCCGGGGCGTTCGTGGTTCTGTCGGTGTACCAGTCGGGGATGCCAGAGGTGTGCCGGAGCAGTTGCCGGACGGTGATCTCATCAGCGCGCTCCACCACATCCTTGTCGACCAGTTCGGGCAGCAGGTCGCCGAGTTTGTCATCGACGCCTAGCAGGCCCTCGTCGACCAGTTGCAGCAGTACCGTCGCCACCATCTCCTTGGTCTGGGAGCCGATGCGGTAGCGAGCGCTCGCCGGGATCGTGCCACCCTTCCCGTCGAGCAGTCGAGACGCTGCGAAGTCCTGGCCCGCCAGTTTGCCGTCAACGTAAACCCCGCCGATGGCCCCCACCACTCCAGGGAGCTTGGCTAGGTCAGCCAACGCCTTCCCCACATCCATTTCCGCACTTCACCACCCGTGGCCGCGGCTGCCGGTTGCGGACCAGCCGCCGCCAGAACGGCGACGGCAGCGCAGGCCGTCAGCAGGCTTCGATACGACCTAGATCTCTCCGCGCATTGATCGCAATGGGCGCTCGGATGGCGATCCAAGTCCATGGCTTGTTTCCGCACCGTTTCCACCGACGCGCGTACTCGGGTTCACGGTCCGGCCGGGGCGGCAGGCGGTGGAGGGCGCGGCGCACGGCCAGGACTCGCTGGTTCGGCGGCCTCGCCGACGACGGTGACGACGAGGTGTTCTCCATCGCCGTCCCCGACGGCGAGTGGGACAAGAAGACCAAGCTGGACTTCGAGCGGGAGATACCTGGTCTCTACGTGTCCGACCGCACCGTGCCCGGCACTGGACGCCTCCTGGCCAGAAACCGCGACGCCGCGAGCGCCGACCTGCTGGACAGCGGCCGTCACGACCGCGGCGACGTCCAGGTGGCCGGCCTGGTCACCAAGGTGGACCGGCGGGCGAACAAGGCGGGCAACACGGGGGCCATCCTCACCGTCGAGGGCACAGACGCCGCCACCGGGTGCCTGTTCTTCCGCGCAACTACGAGTTGTACGGACCAGAGCTGCGGCGCCGGCGGGCAGGACGGTCATGCCAGGTGCGAGGATGCCGACGATCACAGCGCCGTCGGCGAGGGGGGCGGACTCGATAGGCCGGATGATCCGGGACAGGACATGGTCAGATGCGTGCACTCGTGCATGAGCACCAAGCGCCGCGCCTGCACAGATAAGCGCGGTCGGTGCGGGAGCCGTACGCCTTATCGGCACGGACTCTGTCAGCACGCTTGTGCGGGCGTCCCGGCCCCAGCCGATCAGCAGGCACTGCATGCTCGGGGCGTGCGGACCACCTCGCGTATCCGCGTAGCCGACTTCGGGAACCGACACAATCCTGGCTTGTTCTCGTAAGCCTGCCGCTGGGGCGTCGGGGGTGTGGCCTGACCCCACATTGAACAGTGACTACACACGTGTGTATCCTGCTTCTCGCATGAATAGTTAGTTGCATATGTGGATAGGAGTTGGAGGCAGTGACGACGTCCGGTCCCGACCCTGAGGACCTCACCGCTCGCGCCCGGATCAGAGATGCGGCCTTGCGGCACTTCGGCGAGCACGGGTTCGAGCGCGCGACCATCAGAGGGATCGCCGAGACCGCAGGGGTGTCCTCAGGGCTGGTCCGCCACCACTTCGGCTCCAAGCAGGGACTGCGCGAGGTGTGCGACGCCTACCTGACCAAGATGATCCGGAGGCTCAACGATCAGGTCCGCGCCGACACCATGCCCGGCGATGTGAACTACGTCGCCCTTGGCAGGGTGGCACTGGGTCCGCATCAGCAGTACCTGGTGCGCGCCCTCACCGAAGGCTGGGCGGCGCCGGTGTTCGACGAACTGGTCGTGCTGGGAGAGCAGTGGCTCGCGGAAGCCGACGCGAAGCGTCCCGATCCGCCCTACGCCGAACGTAAGGTCCGGGCGGCGCTGAGCGTCGCGATGGCGCTGTCCGTCCCGATCCTGCACCGGCAGCTGTCACGGGCTATGGGCGTCGACGTGTTCAGCCCGGAGGGCGACCACCTGCTGGCCAGAGCCCTGCTCGACATCTACTCCCACCCCATATTGAGCCGGGAAGAGGCCGCAGAGATGCGGAACGTTCTCGACAAGATCCACGACACACCACCACGAGCGGAGCGCGTGACCGCGATCCGCCAGGATGAGGAGCACGACCATGACTGATGCCATCACGGTGGCCAGGTTGGTCAAGACCTTCGGATCCAGCAGGGCCCTGGACGGCTTAGACCTCGTCGTCCGTACCGGCGAGGTGCACGGCTTCCTGGGGCCGAATGGCGCGGGCAAGAGCACCACCATCCGCGTTCTGCTAGGCATGATGCGCGCAGATGCGGGGACCGCCCGGCTACTCGGCGGCAACCCATGGGTCGACGCCACGGCACTCCACCGCCGCCTTGCTTACGTCCCCGGCGACGTCACGCTGTGGCCCAACCTGTCAGGTGGCGAGGCGATCGACCTGCTCGGTCGGCTGCGCGGCGGGCTCGACCAGAAGCGCCGCTCCGACCTGCTGGAGCGCTTCGATCTGGACCCCCGGAAGAAGGGCCGCACCTACTCCAAGGGCAACCGGCAGAAGGTGGCCCTGGTCGCTGCGCTGGCGTCCGACGCCGAGTTGCTCATCCTTGACGAGCCGACCTCAGGCCTGGACCCGCTGATGGAGGAGGTGTTCCGCGAGGCCGTCGTGGAGGAGAAGCACCGCGGCCGGACGGTGCTGCTGTCGAGCCACATCCTGTCTGAGGTTGAGGCGCTGTGCGACCGGGTCACCATCATCCGCGACGGCCGGGCTGTCGAGAACGGTACCCTTGCCGACCTGCGCCACCTGACCCGTACCGTCATCCAGGCCGAGCTGTCCGGTCAGGTGGACGGGCTTGCCGACCTGCCCGGTGTGCACGACCTGCGCACCGAAGGTAACCGGGTCCACTTCGCTGTCGACCCCGCCGCACTGGACGCGGTGCTGCGACGGCTCACAGCGGTGGGCGTGCGCAGCCTCGTCAGCCAGCCGCCCACGCTGGAGGAGCTGTTCATGCGGCACTATGACCGGACCGGCGCGAGCTCGGGCCGTCACGCGGAGGCGCGGCGATGAACGCGCTGACCGGGGTGGGAAGCCTGATCCGCCTGACACTGCGGCGTGATCGGGTACTGCTCCCGCTGTGGGTCTTCCTCCCGTGGGTGTTCCCGCTGGCGTTCGTCGCAGCCTTCAACAGTGGGTACCCCACCGCGCAGGCACGCCAGGAGTACGCGGAGACGAGCGTCCACAACACGGCATTCACCGTGACGTACGGCGCGCTGCACGGATCGAGCCTGGGCGAACTGGTCACCTGGCGTGCGGGCTTCATCCCGCTCATGGTCGGGCTGATCAGCATGCTGACGGTCATCCGGCACACCCGCGCGGAGGAGGAGGCAGGCCGACGCGAACTGATTGGCGCGACCGTGGTCTCCCGTCACGCGGGCCTGGCCGCCGCCCTGATCACGGCCGGCGGCGCCAGCCTGGTCCTAGGCATTCTGACCGCGTTGGGCCTGATAAGTCAGGGCCTGCCGCCCGCCGGTTCGCTGGCGTTCGGATTCGGGATGGCCGGCACCGGATGCGTCTTCGCCGCGATAGGCGCGGTGGCCGCCCAGCTCACCACCAGCGCCGGGAGCGCCCGCAGCATCGGGATCGTCGTTCTCAGCGTCGCGTTCCTGCTGCGCGGCATCGGCGATGTCAGCGACAAGGCCGACGGTGGGCTCAGCTGGGTGGCCTGGCTGTCGCCGATCGGCTGGGTCGGCCAAACCCGGCCGTTCGGCGGCGAACGCTGGTGGGTCCTCGGGCTCGCCGCCTGCACGGTCGCCGTGCTGACCGCACTGGCCGTCGCCCTGTCCGGGCGGCGGGACCTCGGTGGCGGTCTATTCCCCGACCGTCTCGGGCCTGCCGACGCCGCGTCCAGTCTGCGCACGCCCCTGGCGCTCGCGTGGAGGCTACACCGGGGGTCATTGGCCGGCAATGTCGCGGGCTTCGCCCTGGTCGGATTCGTTCTGGGCAGCATCGCCGAGAGCCTCGGCATCATGATGGACAACAGCACTCCGGCGGCGCGAGAGATCCTCACCCGGATAGGCGGGCCTGGCACCGTCGTCGACCAGTTTCTCGTGGGCATGATGGCCATGCTCGGCGTGGTCTCCGCCGGACTCGCCATCCAGGCCGTGCTCCGACTACGGGCAGAGGAGAGCGGCGGGCGCGTGGAAGCCGTCCTGGCCACCGCAATCAACCGCCTGAGGTGGTCGGGCGGCCACCTGACCTTCGCGCTGCTCGGTCCCGCGCTTGGACTGGTTGTGTTCGGAACGGCGGTCGGGCTGGCGTACGGGGTGAACATCGGGGACGTGAGCGGGCAACTGCCGCGCATGCTGGGCGCCGCCCTCGTCCAACTGCCCGCGGTGTGGGTGTTCGCCGCACTCGCGTTCGCACTGTTCGGCCTCTTGCCCCGCCTTTCCGCTGGCGCGTTCGCCGTACTCCTGGTGAGCACGTTGTTCGGCTGGGTCGGCGCGGAGCTGGAACTCGGCCAGTGGGTGATCGACCTGTCGGTGTTCGCCCATCTTCCGCAGCTTCCCGGCGGTGAGGTCACGGCGCTGCCGCTGGTCGTGCTGACGGCGATGGCCGCGGCGCTCATCTTGCTCGGCCTGGCAGGCCTGCGACGCCGTGACATGCCGGTCGGCTGACCCCGCACAACCGCACAGCCCACGAGCAGAGCCAGGAGGGCTCATGGACAAGATCCTGATCGACTTCACCGGCGTGCGTGCAACCGCGCTCCTCGAGTTGTACCTTCGTTGGCTGGACAGCCGAGATCGGCGCCCCATCCTTCGCGATCCATGGCCGCAACAAGCGATACAGCGCCTCGACTTCGACTTTTCCCAGTTCAAGTCCACGGCTATCGGACGGTTCCCCGTGGCCGTCCGGTCACGCGTGATGGACGGGTGGGTTGCGAAGTATCTGGCGAACAACCCGGATGCGCTCGTTTTGGATCTCGGGTGCGGGCTCGACTTCAGGGTCTCCCGGGTCGGTCCGCCGCCCGGCCATCACTGGTACGACGTGGACTTTCCCGACGTCATCGAGGTCGCGCGGCAGCTCTACCCCGAACGCGCGGAACACACCACCATTGGCGCGTCCGTCGTCGATCCGGGCTGGCTCGCGCAGATTCCCGGCGACAGACCCGTGGTGGTCGTGGCCGACGGCCTGTTCGGGTTTCTCAGCGAGGAGGAGGCTCGACAGGTCTTCCGGCAGATCATGGACCATTTCCCGCGCGGGGAGTTCATTTTCAACAACATTTCGTCGTCGATCAAGAACCGACATGAGAAGCGACCGTCAGCGCTCTTCAAGAAGTTCAGCATCGAAGAGAAATGGGCGCTCGACGACGCGAGAGGAGCCGAGAAGCTCGATGACCGTCTGCTCTTCGTGGACGAGGAGAACCAGCTGGACACGCCCTTGCTCGCACGCACCCCCTTCTACTACCGGACGCTGTGCGCCCTGATCAGCATGGTTCCGTCCTGGAGGGAGAGCGGCTGGATACTCCGCTATCAGTTCTGATCAGACGGGCGCGTTCTGATCACAACATCCCTGGAAGGAGATATATGTCCATGTCCTCAGCTCCGGTCCCAGTGTCGATGCCTACCGAGCGTCCTGCCGGTTGTCCCTTCGATCCGCCCGAGGAGCTCGAGCGGCTGCGCGGCGACCATCCCCTCAGGCCGCTCGCCTATCCAGACGGCCACGTGGGATGGCTGGTCACCAGTCACGCCCTGGCCCGCGCAGTCCTGGCCGACCATCGCTTCAGCCACCGATCCGAGCTCGCGCATAGCCTGGTGGCCGTGGCAAGTGCCACGGAAAAGCCGCAACCGGCTCCACCAGGGGCTTTCATCGCGATGGACCCGCCCGAGCACACCCGCTACCGCCACCTACTCACCGGCCAGTTCACCGTCCGCCGGATGCGCCAGCTCACCGAGCGAATCGAGCAGATCACCGCCGAGCACCTGGACGAGATGGAACGGCACGGCCCGCCAGTCGACCTGGTGGAGGCGTTTGCGGTCCCCATCCCCAGCCTGGTGATCTGCGAGCTGCTCGGAGTCCCGACCAGCGAGCGGGCCCGGTTCCAGCAAGACCTGGGCGCGCTGCTGAGCCTGACGGCCTCACAAGAGAAGCAGCTCGCCTCTACGACCAGGCTTCAGCGGTTCATGGGCGACCTGGTGCGGGCCAAGCGCGCCAACCCCACCGACGACCTGCTCAGCGGCTTAGCCGCCGACGGCGGCCTGACCGACGAGGAGCTGGCCAACATGGCCGGTCTCCTGATAGCCGCCGGCTTCGACACCACCGCGAACATGCTCGGTCTGGGCACATTTGCGCTGCTCGGCGAGCCTGATCAGCTCACCGTCCTCCGCGACGAGCCGGACCTCGCTGGCAGGGCCGTGGAGGAGCTGCTGCGCTACCTGAGCATCATTGGCGGCACGATACGGACCGCGCTGGAAGACGTCCAGCTTGGCGGAGAGCTGGTCAAAGAGGGGCAGACCGTCGTCGTGTCGCTTCCCGCGGCCAACAGAGACCCGGAGCGCTTCCCCCACCCCGACACACTCGACCTGCGCCGCCAGGCCACCGGTCACTTGGCCTTCGGCCACGGAATCCACCAGTGCCTGGGCCAGCAGCTGGCCCGCGTCGAAATGCAGGTCGCCTTCCCAGCACTGTTCCAGCGGTTCCCGACCCTGCGCCTGGGTGTCCCGCCCGAGGAGGTGCCCCTGCGCACCGACATGGCGATCTACGGTGTGCACCGCCTTCCGGTGACCTGGGACGAGGCCTAGCGAACGGGCACCCGCTGGACCGGACCAGCACCGGCCACCTTGCCCCCTCGAACTGGCCGAACTCGTTCTCGCGGCCTGAGATGAGTTAACCAGGACAGACGCGGAACCACCCTCGCCGCCCGACTCGGACAGACAGGTTGCAGATCAAGCTCAGACCGTGGTGGCCGCCCGGCTTGAGACGGCGGTGGAACCGATTTCCATCCGGACCCTACGGGTATCGGCCTGGCCGGTCGGCGCTCGAATCCGGTGGCCGGACTCTGGGAACGCTGCTGGTCGAACGACTGGATGGTCGATCTGGACATCCAGAAATCCACCTCTACTCAACCCGGGGCACACCCCCTGGATCGAGGAGTACGCCTTGTCGCCCATCCCGCGAGCGGGCCGCTTGCGGGGACGACCGCTCCCGCGCCGCGGGATGCGGATCGACTCCATCAGCGGGATGAACCGTGGTGAGTCGCCGTGCCGGCTCGGGCTGGTCAGTTTGGTGATCGGGCGGCACCGCCGATCGGGCGACGAGGTGGATTGCGGTGGTCAAACCGCTCCGGGAGCGTCCCAGCCCCTCACGTCCCTTGCCTATGGCCGGATTCTTGTCATTCGATCCCGCCCCCGTGGGGTCGTCGTGGGCCGGTTCGTGGGCGGCCCCGGCTGCATGCTGAGGGGCGCGGGCGATGGTCGAAACAGCCGACACCGTCCGGTCCTTCCCTCGCTCTCATCGCACCCGGCGCGTAGCCCATCCAGCACCTTGGCCCACGTACCGTCCGTAGACCAGCGGCGATGCCGTTTGTAGACGGTCTGCCACTTACCGTACTGGGCGGGCAGATCCCGCCACACGCGCCAGTCCGACTCCGCCAAACACCCCGTTGATCGTGTGGCCGTGATCAGCCCACCGGCCGCCACGACCCGGGTTGCGCGGCAGCAGCGGCTCCAACCGCTCCCACTCTTCATCCAAGAGGTCATGTCGATCAAACACGGATCAGGACCTACAGGACAGCCAGCCCAAGATCCAGGAAATACGCCCTAGCAGTCCGGGTTTGCCTCGCCTGGATCACCACCATCCGCGCCGCTGACCTGCCGCGCCCGCACGGCTTCGCCAACGGCATCGAACTCGACCGCGACGCCGTGAACGCCGCCCTCACCCTCCCGCACCACAACGGCCGCACCGAAGGCGTCAGCACCCGCACGAAAAGGATCATGCGGCGGATGCCTCGGGCGCTCGGGCGCTGGAAGAAATGCCGGCCGGGCCTCAGGCACCTGCTACCACCGCAGCGCCCAGCCCCAGCAGGACGACGCCGGTGATCACGCTGAGTCCCCGCAGGACGGTCGGCTGCGATACCAGGGCGCGCCCGCGGCTGACGGCCCAGGTGAGCAACATGTACCAGGAGGCGCTGACGAGCGCCCACAGGGCTCCCAGGGCAACGGTCGACAGGAACACCGGGCCATCCGCGGTCACGAACTGGGGCAGCACCGAGACCGCGAACACGCCCGCCTTGGGATTGCCGAGGTTGGTGATCAGGCCGGTGAGATATCCGCCCGCGAAGCCAGTGCTGCGCCCGTCCTCGCGGGGCGGGCGGGTGGAGACGGTGGTGAGTGCGGTCCGTAGCGTCTTCACCCCGAGGATCATCAGCACGATGCCGCCTGCGATCTGGAGTACCGTGTACGCGGCGGGGCTGGCCAGCAGGACGGCAGACAGCCCGGCCGCGGCGGCCGTGGACCACAGCAGGAAGCCGCTGGCATTGCCCGCAAGCGTGCCCCGGAGCGTACGTTGGCCGCCTTCCAGAACCTGCCGGATCATCAGGGCTTGACTCGCGCCTGGCAGCATTGCCAACAGCAAGGTGGTGGCGATGAAAACGGGCACATGCGTGGGCATGGGAGATGCCTTCCGGGAATTACGGCCGAGGAGTGTCCCACCAGGCTTCCTGACTCGTGCCCCCAAGAGAAGTTAAAGCAGGGGGGTGCAGCGTTAGAATTAGTGAATGCTGGTGGATCCGGGACAACTGCGGCTTCTCGCGTTGATCGAGCGGCACGGTTCCCTGACCGCGGCGGCTCACGCACTCCAACTTACGCCCGCGGCGGTCACCCAGCAGGTGGTCAAGGCCGAGCGCGACTGGCAGGTGCCGCTGGTCAGCCGTGGTCCTCGCGGAGCGAGGCTCACCGCGGCCGGTGCGCTGCTGGCCTCCCACGGTCGAACTGTGGAGGAGGCATCGGACAGGGCCGAGGCGGAACTGGCCGCACTCCTCGGCCACCTCTCGCTCCGTCTGCGGATCGGGACGTTCCAGGCAGCTGCCCTTCACCTGTTGCCACCGGCCCTGACGGCGCTGCGCCACCGCCATCCGGACGCCGACATCTCGGTCGTGGACGTGGTGTCCGGACGCGGAGCGGACGAGATCAGCGCGGGGCGCCTGGACGTGGCCATCGTCGCGTCCTGGGGCATGCCGCTCGCGCCGTCTCCACACGTACGGGCCCACTCGCTCCTGTTGGACCCGATGGTCGTGGTCCTCCCCGATGACCATCCACTGGCCACCGGGCAGCCCGCGGACACCGAACTTCGCCTGGAACAACTGCGCGACGCATCGTGGGTTTCCATCCTGGCCGGCCATGCCGCCCGCGGACAGTTCCACGACGCTGCCCGCGAGGCCGGCTTCACTCCCACCGTACGGTTCGAGACCGAGTCCTACGACGTCGCCCAGGCCCTTGTCGGCACAGGCATCGCAGTGGCCCTGGTCTCGCGCCTGGCCCTGACCCATGCGCCTGGCACCACCCATCGCGAACTGGCCCACCCACGCCCCTACCGCCAGCTCTACGCCGTGACCAAAACCAGCGCCAGCCTCACTCCACTCGCAGACATGCTCATCGACCTCCTACGTGATGTCGCCCGCGACATCACCGCCACCTGGGAGGCTCCCCTGCAAGCAGACCAACGCTCACCGAACTCACCGCATGGAGCCTGAAAACCCCCGGTTCTGCATCGACACCGCCTGGTCCGGAGCGGCCGGCCCCGCTCCGACCGACCATCGACGCCGATGCCGGCGCTTCACCCGGCCGCTGCGTGCTGCGGGTCCTCCATCCGCTGGCCGAGACGGGCGTGGCGCGGCCGAGATCGAGACGCTGTTCATGTCGAGCTCGAAGCGGCCGTACAGGTTCACGTGCGTCCAGAACAGCGGTGACAGCCCCCGGCGATCCGCGTCGGTGAGCTTGTCCGCCCACTTCGGGGGGCCGGGACCTGCACATCAGGGTGTTGACGTGGACAAGGGCGCCCTGGAGCAGGTGCAGCGGCACCAGGCGAGGCTTGCCGAACTTGGCGCCTCCTCCGCGCCGTTCGCAGAACCGCAGTGATCTCCGTCGATGAATACAGACGGGGTTCACAGCGATCTGTCGTGCGTGGCGTCAGAGCCGTCGGCGGGACCTCGGTGCAGGCGTCGAAGACTGCCTGGAAGCGGGCGAACTCGCGAACGACCGTCAACCGTGCCGCCCGCGAGACGCATCCGCCCGCCGGGGTCGTGGCCCCACTCCAGCGCCGCAGTGACGGTGACGTGGTTCAGCCCGCAGGCATCGCAGAAGGCGACGAACTGGCCGAGCATCCGGTCCTCGATCTGGAGCTTGTCACCAATCGGTCAGAATGATCGCAAACCGCGTACGGCGATCTCTGCGGCCCGACGCATCGAGGCGATCTGTTCCTCCTCTGACTGGCCAAGTTTGTGGCCGGCAAGACCGGCGGCCTGGACGGCCCCCATCATGCTGCCGACGGCTGCGGCAGCGCTGATGGGGTCGAGCTGGTCGGGGAACGATGTGAGGAGTGCCTGGGCGATCTCGTGTTGCAGGTCGGTCAGGATGTTCATGGCCCTGGTTTGGAGGGCGGGCACGGTTGTGACCAGCCTGAAGTAGATCTCCGCCAACTCGGGCTGATCTGCCATCGGGCCTTCGGCCAGATAACGCGCGATGGCCCGGTCGAAGATTCTGAGCAGCAGGTCAGCGATGTTTTCGTGCCGCATCCGAGCGGCGAGCACCTGCGAGGCCACCGTTACTACCGCATGGCCAAACAGAGCACCTTGCGCCGCGTGCTGCCCGCTCTCGGGCTCTACTTCCTCTCACCCCTCGTCGCCGAGTTCCTGCTCGGCAACATCCCGATCACCACGATCGTCGCTTACCTGGCCGTATCCACCATGTACGGCGGCGGCGCCCTCCTCGTCCGCGAACTCGCCCGACGAGCCGGGTACGGCTGGCCCTCCATGATCACGTTCGCGCTCGCCTTCGGCGTGATCGAGGAAAGCTTCGCCACGATGACCCTGTTCAATCCGAACTGGGAACATCGACACCAGCTCGACTACAGCTATCTGCCCGCCCTCGGCATCAGCCCACCCTGGACGCTTCTCGTGCTCGCCCTGCACACCGTCTGGAGCATCAGCGTCCCCATCTTGATCACCGAGACGCTGGCCCGCTCGCGGCGCACGGCGCCATGGCTGGGAAAGGCCGGACTGGCAGTGGCGGCCACGCTGTTCGTGCTTGGACTCCTCACCGTCCTCGCCAGCTCCATCACCCGAGGCGACTTCGTTGCCTCCCCGGCGCAGTACGGCGGTGCGGGACTGGCCGTCGTTGCCATCATCGCCATCGGCGTGAACTTGGGTCGCCGCAGAGCCACCGCCCCCACAGCGTCCTCACTCCGTGCGCCGAACCCTTGGCTGGTCGGAACCGTCTCCTTGGCAGCGGGTTCGTCCTTTATGCTCCTGTACGCCACAGACCCGCGCGGCCTGTCACCATGGCTGTCCAGCCTCGATGTCTCTCCATGGACGGCCACGGTGCTCTATCTCGCCCTGTTCACCGGACTCGCCGTCGCGATAAGCCGGTGGTCACGCCGGACAGGCTGGTCCGACGCCCACCGCCTGGCACTCGCCGGCGGGGCGCTGCTGACCTACGCTTGGCACGCTTTTCCCTGGGATCCCATCACGGCATCTCCCGTCAGCAGCGCGACCGACCTGGCCGGCAACGCCATCCTGGCAACAGCCACCATCGCGCTGCTCATCACCGCTGCGCTCCGCCTCCGCCACCCGCGAAGGTAATCCACCCGGGAACCACGATCACCAGGCGAACTGCGAACCGTACGCTTAACAGCTTCGCGCCTGCCGGCCCCGTTCGGCACCGCTCCGGCGTGCGGGAAGCCTCTGACCGTGCGAAACAGTTCTGTTGCAGGCCCTCAGCCCGACGCCACCTCGCCGAAGATCACCACACTGCTATCTGTGCCGCCATTCCCCCTACCTACACTCCGGGCCATTTCGACCGCCACGGCCGGGGTCACCATCTGGGCCATAACGCTACTGTGGCGGCCTGGGTGCGGAACTGGCGCCACATCTATGAGAGGGCTCCGAGGCTGTCAGCCGTCCGCGAGGCGTGTGTTGGTGATCTTCTTTCGGAATCGCTCGTTCATGAAGGCGCCTGCAGGTCGTCGTGGTAGAGCCGAGAGCGGACATGACCGTCCGCGACCACACGATGCCCATGCTGATGTCACAGGAGTGCCATCAGCATGGGCACCGGAATCAGGTTGGTCATCGTGTGGATGAAGAAGATCATCCAGATGTTGCGATAGCGGGCCCATAGGTAGCCGAGCATCAGGCCGAACACGCCCTGAAAGGCCACGATGGTGGCGAGGCTGGTGAGCGGGGCGTCCGAGTTTAGGTGGAAGGAGTGCATGAGCGCGAACAGCAGGGCTTGGGCGATGATCGCCGGCCACCTGCCGTAAAGGACCTCCAGCCTGGTCTGCAGCCAGGCCCGGTAGAACACCTCTTCCAGGATGCTCGCCGTACATGGCTGGCCACGCCCGCTTGCACCGCGATGGTGCTGAGGCTGTGGCCGATGACATCGTGCAATTCCCTGGCGATGCGCAACCGCTCCTCAGCGGCCTCGGCCCGCGACCGTTGCTCAGCGTGTGCGGCCAGCCGGTCGGTGTGGAGCCTGCGCTGGCGCACGGCCGTACCGGCGGCCCAGGAGGCAACGAGCATCGCCAGCAGCAGTCAGGCTTGATCTCGCACATTGGGCGTGACGGGAAGGCGGTGGCCAGGCTCTCGTTCTGCCGCGTGTGATGGTCCTCTACCGGAGATATGCCGTGGCGTCCTCCGGACCACCCTTCGGCGAACCAGTGATCAGTCCTTGAGAAAGCCGGAGAGGGCCTCCACCGAGGCGTTGACGGCCTCGAAGCCGTCGCGTCGCATGTCCTTCTCATAGGCCGCCACGGCCTCAAGAAGGTCCCGCTCACCTCGGTCGACGTCGATCAGCCGCGCACACAGGCGCTCGGCGTCCTGCAGCGCGGTGTTGGCACCGGAGCCGCGGTTGGGCGGCATGGCGTGGATGGCGTCGCCCAGCAGGGTGACGGGTCCGGGCTGCCAGGCGGGGACCGGAATCGAGGCGGCCAGTGGTAAGTAGTACGTCTGCTCGGGCCAAGCCTGTTCGACGACCAGCCGGAGGCTCGGATGAGCCTCCTCCACTAACGGGCGTGCCTGCCGCCAGAGCCTCTCACCGCTGACGGTGTGGGAGGCGAGGGCCGCATCACCGAGCATTTCCCGTGGCGGGATCAGCGCCCACATGAGGAAGTCGTCGATGTCTCCCGGATCCAGTCCGGGCACCAGCCGCGCCGCCGCCTGAACGGGTGGTTCGCTGAAACGCATGGCCGCGAGCACCATGCCGACCTCGCCCAGATCGGTGATGGTGAAGCTGCTCCCGAGGAGAGCGAGGAGCCCCGTCCGCCGAAGGCCAGGGGTGATCGGAGTCTTGCCGCCGAGCCAGCGCACCCCGGTGTCGACCACTTCCGCGTGCGGAAGGTATTGGCGGCGTACAGCCGAGCCGACGCCTTCGGCCGCAACGAGGAGATCCGCCTCGGCGCGGGTGCCATCGGCGAAATATACGCGTACGCCTTGATGGAGTCTTTCGTGGCGGACGACCTCCTTGCCGAACTCGACGTGCCCCTCCAACCCGTGGAGGAGTATCTGCCGCAGCAGTCGCCGGCTCGCCGGACGGCCTGGCCGTACCTGGTCGGGTCTGCTTTCGGCGCCGGTGAAGGAGTTCGAGCCGAGGATTTCGAGCCGGCCGTCGACGTCGCCGACCACGAGGATTTTGTCGCTGGACCCACCCAGGGTGGCATGAAAGAGTTCGAACTGCGCCGGAGGAAGGCAGGCACGCAAGGCCCGGATTCCGCGGTCGTCGATGTGGAAGCGGGCGCCCTGGGCGCGGACGGCGGGTCCCTGATCACGTTCGTAGACCATCACGTCCACAGATGCTCGGTGTAGCCCGTGTGCCAAGGTGAGGCCACCGAGACCGGCACCGGCCACGATCACGCGCAAGGTCATGACTCATCTCCTCTGCTCAGAATCCGGCGGAGAACGTGCTCGATCTCGGGTTCGGGGGACGAAACCATGGCGGGGGCCCGCCAGGCCACGACGCCGTCAGGCCGAATGAGCGCAGCGCCGCCGGTGGTCACGCCATATGCCTTCGCCCACGACCTGGCGGCCTGCGGCAGGCGGGTGTCCAGCCGCGGTGCGGTGAGCGGAACGCCCAGCCGGCCTGCGACTTCCTCGGCCGCGCTCGCCCAGCGCGGGCTGTCAGAGTCGGTCAGGCACACGAATGTCCGGCCGAACAGATCAAGGATCGACCCGGCCCTGGTCTCCAGATGCGGCGCTCGCGTGCCCGGACGGCCGGCCGAGACGAGCGGGTGCGCGAAGTCGCCGGGAGCCTCCTCAGCGGGCATCACCGCCGTCGATCGGTACACCGCACCGAACTCCTGGGTGATCCGGTCGGGAAGGTCTTCCGCAGGAGAGATCATGCCGACCCTGGCGATCGCGTCGGTGAGAGCGATCTGTCCCAGCGGACGCCGCTCGGTGTCGTATGTGCCGAGCAGGGCGGGACCTGCCGCGCCGGCCAGAATCAAGGCCAATTTCCAGGCCAGGTTCTGCGCGTCAGGCAAAACGGTGGAGGCGTGCATCCCTGGCGTGGGCGGCATCGAGCAGGCCGCATCGCCGATGAGCGCGACGTTGTCCTGGGTATAGCGGTCGGCGTTGAGCAGCGTGATCGGCAGAGTGAAGGTGTCTTCGACGGTGACTTCCAGCTCCGGCAGGCCGGCCGCGGTCCGGATCAGCTCGGCGAGGTCAGGGCCATGCCCGGGCGCGACCGGCCGGATGAGCGACCACATGCCGGGTTCGGTCTCCGCCAGCAGGATTCCTCCCACCCGGTCGAGGTGCGCGCCGGCGAAGTGGCGTCCGCGGATCGCGCCGCTCAGATCGGCGCGGAAGCGCACGCCGTACTGGTGGGCGATGGTGCCCGGCCCTTCTGTTTCGATTCCGGCCCATCCACGGACGGTGCTGTGCGGTCCGTCGGCGCCCACCACGTATGCCGCCCGCGCCTCGATGAGCTCTCCGGCTCGCCGCACGGTAGCGACGATCCCCTCCGTGTCCTGCCACAGGCCGGTCAGGTCAGCGCCCAGCCAGATCTCGACGCCGCATTCGACGGCGCGCTGACGCAGCAGGTCACGCAGCCACGTGTGGTTGCAGCAGACCGGCTGGAACGGACTGATCTCTGGGGGAACCGGCACCCATGGCTGCGGGGTGCGGCCGAGCTCCTCCCCCGCCAGAGTGTCGGTACGAAGCATGTCGCCGAGCGCGTCGGGATGGAATCCCGTCTCAGAGACGGCTTCCCGCAGGCCGAGGCCGTCCAGCAGTTCCATGGCTCGTGCGCTGAGCCGTTCGTTGCGCGAGGTCCGTGGTGTGGTGGTTCTTCGCTCGATGAGCAGACAGGGGGCGCCGTAGTGGGCGAGGAAGGTCGCGGTGGCGAGACCGCTCAGCCCTCCGCCGACCACCAGGACGCGATGGTTGCCATCCATAGTGCTCCGTACTTCAGTGAGAGATGGGGAAATTTCGGGGGCGGTAAGGTGGACGTGTGCAGGGAGGATCGGGTGCCGGCAGGCGCGGCCGTTGGCGTAGCGGTTCGGTCAACCGGCAGCGCATCCTGGAGGTGGCCGCGGAACGGTTCGCCGCCGACGGCTTCCAGCGCAGCACCATCAAGGCGATAGCGGCCGACGCCGGCGTCGACACCGCGATGATCCATTACTTCTTCGGCAGCAAGCAGGGGCTCTACGACGCGATCTTGAACAGCCACGAAACGATTCGTGATCCTGTGGCGGAGCTGCTGGCGGACGGACTGGAGCACTTCGGGGAGCGCCTGGTCCGCAGGTTCCTCCAGGTGAACGAGAACAACGAGCCGGGAGACCGGGTGGCGGCCCTGGTCAGGATGGCGGTGGTCGACCCCGAGCCGGCGGCCCTGCTGCGCGACTTCATCGAGACCGAGTTCACGCCGTCGCTGGCCAGGCACCTGGATCTACCGGACGCCCCGGTGCGAGCCGGTCTGATCAGCGCCCAGCTCGTCGGCGTCGCCGTGACCCGCCATCAGCTCCGCATCGAACCGTTGACCTCCGCTTCGCCCGAGACGATCGTCGCCCTGGTCGCCCCGATCATCCAGCGCCTGCTCACCGACCCGCTACCGATCCCAGTGGACGGGGATCAGGAAGCGAACGTCACCGGCACCTCGGCGTAGCCGCGGAACAGTACTCCCGCCCCCGGCCGATGGCGCAGCCGGTCGGGCGGGCAGGCGAGCGCCAGACCGGGCAGCCGCTTCAGCAGCGCTGTGAAGGCGATCGCCCCTTCCATGCGGGCGAGCGGGGCGCCCAGGCAGAAGTGCAGCCCGTGACCGAACGCAACATGGGCGTTGTCCTGTCGCCGGATGTCGAAGCGGTCCGGATCCGCGAACTGTCCAGGATCGCGGTCAGCGGCGGCGAGCGCCACCGCCACCTGGCCGCCCGCCGGGATGATCACCCCGCCGACCTCCACGTCTTCGACCGCCACCCGCAAGGTGCCCTGCTCGACCGGGCCGTCGTAGCGCAGCATCTCCTCGATGGCGGAGGGGAGCAGGCCGGGGTCGTCCCGCAGCAGGCGAAGCTGGTCCGGGTGGCGCAGCAGAGCTACCATGCCGTTGCCGATCAGGTTGGCCGTCGTCTCGTGCCCGGCGACGAGCAGCAGCTGGAGCATGCCGACCAGTTCGTCTTCGCTGAGACCGCCCTCCTCTGCGCCGGCCGCCGACACCAGCGCGCTGAGCAGGTCCGGCTGTTCCTCTTCCGGTCTGCGGTGGTCCAGCTCGCGGCGCTTGCGCCCCACTAGCGCCGCCAGGTAGCCGTTGATGGCCTCGACTCCCGCGTTGCGGCGCGCACGCTGATCCTCATCCAACGGCGACAGCAACATGGCGGTGGTCCAGGATCGGAAGTCGGACCGGTCCTCTTCCGGCACGCCGATCAGCTCGCTGATCACGGTGATCGGCAGCGGGTAGGCGAATTCCTCGATCAGGTCAGCCCGTCCGAGCGGGGCCATCCGGTCGATCAGCTCGTCGGCGATCTCCTGCACGCGGGGTCGCAGGGCCGCCACACGACGTAGTGTGAACCCCTTGCTCACCAGGCGCCGCAGCCTGGTGTGGTCGGGTGGGTCGCTGTTGAGCATGTTCACGCCGGTCGGGCCCGCGAATTCGGAGGTCACGCCGAGATCGCGCATCCACTGCGGCGCGTGCCGGGGGTGTTTGGAGAAACGGGTGTCGTTGAGTACAGCTCTGCTCTCGTCGTACCCGGTGACGAGCCAGATTGTGGTTCCCATCGGGTGCGGAACGGGATGCACGACGCTCTCCTCCCGCAGTCGCGCGTACGTCGGATAAGGGTTGGCCCGTACGTCAGGGCTCATCAGGGTCGGCTCGGCCGTCGCAGGAGCGCTTCCGCCGCCCGTCGTGCGCAGCGCGCGGGCGCGGAAAGCGCCCAGCGAACCGACCTTCACCTTGCCCGAGAGCTCATCACCCTCCAGCCGACCGGTGAACCGCATGTTCATACCCATGATCGCCTTGCGTGCCAGCCAGGTGACCTCGCCGTCGTGCACCGATCCCTCGGTGATGTCCAGACCGGACTGAGGGCCGGTTATCGTCCCGCTCAACCGTTCTCCGTCGGCCGCTAACGTCGCCGAGAAGGTCTGCTCGCCTCTGGGCGAGTCCACGGTGAACTGCCAAGTGCCGTTGATGCTCATGTCGATCTTCCGTCCCTGCGATCCGTATAACTTCATTCTCCGATGAAGTAACATACGCCAGGCGGAACGTAACTTCAACGAACCGTGAAGAAATCTAGCGGCGGACGCTCTCGCGCCCCTCCTGGCAGAAAGGCCGTATGCATGTCCATCGACCAGCCCTCTCGCCGATCGCTCATCCGCAACGCGGCAACCGCCGGACTGGCGGGCGCGGCGGCCGCCCTCGCGGTCCCACCCGCCATCGCCGCCGCGGACCCGCGGCGCGAACCGGCCGTGACGCTGAGTGGCGACGTGACCGGATACAACACCAGGGTGCTGCTCCTGGGCACCTCAGGAGGCCCGGTACAGGTTCCCGGCCGCACGATGATCTCTAGCGCGGTCGCTGTCGGCGACCGCTTCTACCTCGTCGACGCCGGCTCAGGCGCGGTACGGCAAGCGGCCCTGGCCGGGATCAGCCTGCCGAAACTGGGTGCCGTCTTCATCACCCACGGACACTCCGACCACCTGGCGGACCTCTTCAACCTGGTGTGGCTCGCCCAAGGCCCACCGGCTCCACCGCTGCCGATCTACGGCCCCGGGCCGGCCGGACACCTGCCGGCGCCTTCCGGGAACGCGCCCGTACCCGTGCTCAACCCCGGCCACCCCACCCCCGGTCTGCGGGACGTCTTCACCGGCTGGCTGGCGGCGGCCACCTACGACATCAACATCCGCAACAACGAGAACGGCCCTCCCGGTCAGGACTTCACCAGAAAGTTCGCCGTCCACGAGATCATGCCGCCCCCAGCCGCTGGTGCCTCCCCCGAGCACACGGCGCCCGACATGCCGCCCTTCACCGTCTTCGAAGACGATCGAGTGCGCGTCAGCGCGATCCTGGTGCCGCACGGGCGGGTCTTTCCCTCCTACGCCTACCGATTCCAGACCGACGACGGCTCGGTCACCTTCTCCGGCGACACCGCCCGTTCCGACAACGTCGCCAGGCTTGCCGCCGACACCGACATCCTCGTGCACGAAGCCGTCGACATCGACCACTACCGGGATCAGGGACTGCCGGACGGCGCGCTCGAGCACATGCGCCTGGCCCATACCAGCCCCGAGGACGTCGGCCGCGTGGCGGCAGAGGCGTCGGTCAGGCGAGTCCTGCTCAACCACCTGACCCCCGGCGACCCCGCCGCCGTACCGGACGCGGAATGGGAACGGCGAGTACGCGCCACCTACGGCGGCTCCGTATGTGCCGGGCACGATCTCACCGCTTTCGGAGTCGGCAGGAGGGGCTGACTCGCGGCCGGGTGCCGCTACCCGCCCTGGTGCTGGACACCAACCAGGGCGGGTCGTGATACTTCTCCAAGCGCCGTTCGGCCGGAGAATTCCGTGACGCTTTCCGGTGCACACGACGAGAGTAAGGCCGAGCTTGGAACCAATGGTCCACATCCGGCATCCAAGCCAGCGTGATTCCTGGCGTCCGCTGTTGGAAAAGCTAGCGATGGTTTGCAGTTGCCTGTTGCTGCTCAGCGGCTCAGGCCCCCGTGCCCTATCCAGCGGCCCGTCCTCGTCAGCTCAGCCGCCGGCGCGTGGCCCACGTTCGGCGGCTGCCCGCCGCCCCACCCGGTCAAGCCCGTGCTCGGCCGGGCGTACCGCGATCACTGCGACCGAGCGTGGCTCGGTCAAGGTCTGGGACTTACTACGGTCACCGAACTCGGCGATCTGGTTCTGCCCGCACCGCTCGGCCAAGACGCTACGTGACAGGGCTGAAGCCGGTACGGCTGGCGGGCGGCACGGCGGTGTACGCCTTCCTCGCCGCGTCCGAGCCCGGTGTAGTGCACGCCTGGGACCTGCGCACGCGCCGGCCCCTGCATACCGCCCACCTGGAGACGGACCACCGTTGGCCAGGCGCCCGCGAGCTCTCGATCGTCGGCGGCCACTCCCTGATTTCCGCCCACGCCGACCAGGGCCAGGTCAAGATATGGGACGCCACCACAGGACGGATGCTGTCGTCGTTCACCGTGTCACCACCGCCGGACTTCGCCGGCCTGGGGTTCTTCGGCTGCCGTCCGGTGCTGTTCGCTGGACACGGTCTTGAGAGCAAGATTCGTGTCGTGGACCCCCGCACCGGCCGTGACCAGGCAGCGCCGATTGCCGTGACAGCCGCAGGGCTCTCGGGTACGACGACGTTTCGGGGCAGGACCATCGCTCGCCTCTCAAATTTCACCGAGGGCGCCTCATTCGCGCAGGCCTGGGATCTCACCGCCCGGCGCGCGATCGCCAAGCCGGTGGTGGAGGAGGACGCCAACGAGCTGAAGCTGGCGGCCAATGACCGCTACGTGGTCGGCGGTCGGCCGCTGCCAGCAGGTGGTGGTGTGGCCGCTGGCCTGGCGATGACGACCGAACCGTACCGGCTCTGGTCGATCTGCGCCACCGTAAGGCGAACCGAGGCGTAGTCGCCGACGACTGGTACCAGCAGTGCTCAGGATCGGAGGGAGCGGCCTGGCCGAACACGTCCGCGATGACCAGGCCTCGCTGACTGAGCCGATCAACCAAGCAGATCTTTCAGAGCGTCCCCGAGCCTCACGCGCGAGTCGCGGACGAGGCGGTAGTAGACGTAGTAGCTGTGCCGCTCGGGCTCGGCCCAACCCGCCGCCGCCAGGAGTTTCAGGTGCTTGGAGATGGCGGCCTCGGTGAGCCCGATCAGTTCCGCGATCTCACGGGTGGAGCGCGAGCGCCCCGCCAGGAGTTGGAGTATTTGCAGCCGGGTGGGGTGAGCGGCCGCGCGAAGCAGCTTGAGCAGGTCATCAGGGGGGACCGGCGGGCGTGCCTGCCACTGCATTTCGGCCAGCGCGTACGTGATCTGCACGGTCTGCCGCTTACGGCCCGCCCACTGCTCGACGCCCGCCACGACGGCGACGCGTGGCCAGGCGAAATGGGAGGGCACGAACACGAGCTCGTCCTGCTCCTCCAGGGTGAGATCGAGCGGCGGGACGTCGGCGCGGCGCCGCCGGGGTGAGAGGACCACCTCGCCCCCGTCCTCCACGATGCGGAGCTGAGGGGCGAGGTCTTCCAGCATGGGAACCAGGCCGCGCTCCCATCCGGCGCGGCCGCGACGCTCGATGTCGGCCAGCAGGTGCCGCTCCAGGCTCGGCCATTCCGGTGCGAGGCAGGCGTCCCAATAGGACGAGAGAAACTCCACAAATCGCTTGCGGGATTGTTCGGGATCGGCGATGAGCTCCCGCATGACCGGCACCGAGGCGGGATGCTGTGATTCGACCTGGCTGATCGCCTGTTTCTGCACGTCCGGGTCGCCGAGAAATTCTTCCAGGCGGACATGGCGCCCTCGCCCGTGCTGCTCCAAGGCGCCGGCGAGCAACTGCTCAGCGTAATGCTCAATGGGCGCGTCACGAAGTGCGGCCAGCTCGTCCGGCCAGGTGCGTAGATCGGCGGGCCGCCACGTCCGCCGGAAATTCAAAGGACGGCCGTGGCACCAGAAGGCGAAACTGTCGAGTTCCTGCCTGAGGGCCGTGTCCAGGCGGCCGCGTGCTTCCAGGGCCCAGGAGATGTGCAGCGGATGATGCTTGACGGCACCCAGGACGTGCAAGCTGCGCAGCGCCTCGTGCGCCGGCGAACAGCCGAAGGCCACTCTGTCGATGTCCGCTGCGCGCAGTCGTACGCGCATGTCGCCTCTGGTACTCCTTCCGATCAACTCGTTCGTTGAACAGTTGGGATCGACGGTCACGTTAACGTACGGTCCTGCTCAACGCCAACGAGAAAGGGGCTGGGCCGATGGCTGTCAGCCGTAGGATTTTTGTTAGTGGATTGCTTCTGGTGGGGCTCGTTTCCGGTGGGCCGGCGGTGGCCCGGTCGGATACCGCCGTGGCCGTTTCCCCAGGGGGCGACTGGGCGGCATATCACAAATATCTGAAAGAGCTGGCCGCTGCCGGGGAATTCTCCGGGGCGGTGCTCGTGGCCAAAGACGGCCGGACCGTACTGAAAAAGGGGTATGGCATGGCGGACTCGGCCAGGAAGGAGGCCAACACGCCGGAGACCAGGTTCAGCATCGGCTCGATGAACAAAATGATCACCGGCGTCGCCATCGCCCAACTTGTGCAGAAGGGCAAGCTCTCCTTCCAGGACAAGATCGGAAAGTACGTGAAGGGATTCCCCCGCGAGATCGCCGACAAGGTCACCCTTCATCATCTGCTCACTCACACCTCCGGCGTACCCGAGGTCCCGCTCAAGGATGGCAAACTGCCGGCGTTCACCATCGACGCCCTGATGAAGGAGATCGTCAAGCAGCCGCTGAAGTTCGAGCCGGGCGCGAAGATGGAATACAGCAGCGCCGGGTTCACCATCCTGGGAGCGATCGTCGAGAGAGCCGGCAAGCAGGACTACGCCGACTACGTGCGCAAGCACATCCTCAAGCCCGCTCGCATGCACGACACCGCCTTCCGCGCCTACACGCCGTCCAAGGTGCCGCACATGGCCCATCCCTATGCGCTCTTCGACGCGAACGGCAAATGGGTGGGCGTCCCGCAGCCGGGCGGCGGCCCTCTGCCGGAAGGGGAACTGCGTGACGTCGGCGACGAGCCCAGTGCGGCGACGCCAGGGGGCGGCGCCATTTCCACGGTGGGGGACATGTTGAAGTTCTCCCAGGCGCTGCTGGGTCACAAGCTCCTCAACGCCAAGCTCACCGAGACCATCCTGGAGGGCAAGGTTCCGTTCGGGAGGCCGGGCGGGTCGGGCGGCATGTACGGCTACGGCTTCAGCGACCAAAAGGCGAACGGCGTACGCATGGTCGGCCACAACGGCGGCACCAAGGGCTACTGGTGCCAGCTCGACATGTATCCGACCAAGGGGTACACCGTCGTCATCCTCACCAATCAGGACGGCGCCCTCTTCGCTCCGCTCAGGAAGTCACAGGACCACGTAACGCTGTAGCCCTCGCCACCACACGCCGACAGGACCGAGCCTCGGCGACGGCCCTGCCGACACCGGCAACGAACTCACCTACACAGTCCCCCGACGAAACATACGGGCGGTCCACTTGTCGATCCCACGATGGCCGCTACCAGCCATCATCGTGACCATGGCGTGCGTGAAGCCTCCCGGCTTATCACCGGCGGCGGCCGCGGCACCGGTAAGCACCACGGTCCAAGCATCCAACGACCTGTTCATCAGCCAGGCCACTCCGGAAACCGTTTGTCGCGGCACCAAATGGACGTCGGTCTGTCCGAAGGCCTGCAACGGCGCCGCCAACACCGAACGCCGAACACTGATGAGCTTCAAGGTATCCGGAATCCCGGCCAACGCCCAGAACATCACCATGGCCCTCCAGGTAACGCTTCCGCCCACTCGCACGGGCCGCCGGCCCCGATGCCGAGCGCCTGGGCGATCACCGCTGCCTGCCAGTCGGTCCGGATCAGGGTTCTCCAGCCGGTGCCGGTCCACACGATCAGCGATGAGTTCGGCGGGTTGTCCTGGCGCTGGTACCAGCGGGCTCGGGGATCTCCGAGCGGTGCGGGGAGGCCGGGCGCGGGCCGCGCGCTAGGGTGGGGC
>NZ_JAAAHR010000103.1:0-33602 GCF_009908215.1 Nonomuraea sp. K271
GCCGCTGTCGTCGAGTGCCGGGTCGGGCAGGGTGGGCCCGGTTCCCTCGGCGGTGTCCGAGAGGCGGAAGCGCCACAGGCCGTTGAGCGTCAGGCGCGGCGCGTCGGAGACGAAGTCCGCGCGCGGAGCCCGCCGCCCGGAGCCCGGCCCGGGGTCCTCGTGGAAGTCGACCATCCGAACGTCCCTCCGGTGAGACAAAACGTTTTAACCCTATACGCGGCGTTCCCACGACACCATCCCTCTCTCACCTCGGGCGATCCACCGCACCAGCAGGCGTCACAGGAAACGGGACAGCCATGAAGCGCTCACGGTGCATTGACATGGGGGCGTGAATAGATATATCATCCGATAAAACGTTTTAAGATCGCCATAGGTCCGTCACGTCACGGGGAGCCCATGACGCCACCGCCCCCCAGCCCCGGCATCCGGTTCGGCACCGCCTACTACCCCGAATACCAGCGCTCCCCCGATCCCGAACGCGATCTCGGCCTGATGGCCCAGGCGAAGATCGACACCATCCGCGTCGGCGAGTCCGTCTGGTCCACCTGGGAGCCCCGCGACGGCGAGTTCGACCTCGACTGGCTGACGCCCGTCCTGGACGCGGCCCACGAGCGCGGCATCGGCGTGCTCCTGGGCACCCCGACGTACGCCGTCCCGCCCTGGCTGCAGCGCAAGCACCCCGAGCTGGCCGTCGTGCGGGCCGGCGGGGCCCGCGTCCCCTGGGGCGCGCGCCAGGAGGCCGACTTCACCTCGCCGGTCTTCCTGCGCCACGCCGAGCGCGTCATCCGCGCCGTCGTCGGGCGCCACGGCGGCCACCCCGCCGTCATCGGGATCCAGCTCGACAACGAGCCGGGGCTGCACCTCATCCACAACGAGCCGGTCTTCGAGCGCTTCACGGCCTGGCTCGCCGAGCGGTACGGCGACGTCGGACGGCTGAACGAGGAGTGGGGGCTGGCGTACTGGTCGCACCGACTGGGCGACTGGGCCGAACTGTGGCGTCCCGACGGCAACACCACCCCGTCGTACGACCTCGCGTGGCGGCGCTTCCAGGCCGAGCTGACCACCCGGTTCATCGCCTGGCAGGCCGAGCTCGTACGCGAGCTGGTGCCCGGCGACCGCGTCCTCACCACGTGCCTGGCCTACCAGCGGCCGGCCCTCGACGACGTACGGCTGTCCGAGCACCTGACCGTCACCAGCGGGAACGCCTACTACCTGGCGCAGGACGCGCTGATCCGGGACGCCGAGGACCGGCCCGCCGAGCTCGGCTGGTTCGCCTCCGGTCCCGACGCGCTGTTCCGGGCGGCCGACCGCATGTACGGCTCCAAGCAGCGCCGCTTCTGGGTGACCGAGACGAACGCGACGTCGATCGCCGGATCCCAGCTCAGCCTCACCCCCTACGACGGCCAGCTGCGCCAGGCGGCCTGGGCGCTGGTCGCGCGCGGCGCGGAGATGATCTCGTACTGGCACTGGAACACGTTGCACGACGGCGCCGAGACGTACTGGGGCGGCATCCTCGGGCACGCCATGACGCCGGGCCGGATCCACGACGAGATCGCGGCGCTGGGCGCGGAGCTCGACCGGGCGGGCGACGACCTGGCCGGGCTCACCCCCGACGCCGAGGTCGGGTTCGTCTGCTCCCCCGACAGCAGGTGGGCGCTGGCGTTCCAGCCGCCGCTCACCCTCGACGGACGCGACCCCGACCGCGACTCCTACGAGCGCATCGTCGCGGCGTTCTACCAGGGGGCGAGCGACGCGGGGATGCAGGCGGGCTTCGTGACGCCGGAGCAGTTCGGCGCCCGGCGCTTCCCCGTCGTGGTGGCGCCCGCGCTCTACTGCCTGTCCGCCGCGACGGCCGGCGCGCTGACCGCGTACGCGCGCGACGGCGGGCATCTGGTGCTGACCTTCCGCACCGGGTACGCCGACGAGGAGGCACGGGCGCGGGCCGAGGTCGCGCCGGGACCGCTGCGCGAGGCGGCAGGGGTGCGCTACCTGGAGTACTCGACGCTGCCCGGCCCCGTCCCCGTGCGCGGGCTCGGGACGCACGGCGATGATCGGCACTGGGCCCGCCACTGGGCGGACGCGCTGGAGCCGGAGGGGGCCGAGGTGCTGGCCCGCTACGACCACCACCACTTCGGCCGCTGGCCCGCCGTCACCGAGCACCGCGTCGGGCGCGGCACGGTGACCTACGTCGGCACCCTGCCCGGCAGGGAACTGGCGGCGGCGCTGTTCCGCCGGGTCGCCGCACGAGCCGCCGAGGCGGATCGGCGACCCGCCGCCGTGCCGGACGCCACGGAGGCGCGCGGGCGGCCCTCTGCCGCGCTGGTCGACGCAGGCGGGCAGCCGCAGGTCACCGTGCGCTCCGCGGTGAACGCGCGCGGGCAGCGCCTCTGGTTCGTGCACAACTGGTCCGACCGCGAGCACGCGGCCACCGTGACCCGGCCGGCCGTCGAGATCACCGGCCCGCGGCGGCCCCTCGGCCCGGGCCCGCTGCGGCTGGCCCCCTTCGACGTACGGGTGATCACGTGAGCGGTTTCCAGCCGGACTGGCGGTCGTTGCGCCGGCACAGCGTGCCGGCGTGGTTCGGTGAGGCGAAGTTCGGCATCTGGTCGCACTGGGGCCCTCAGTCCGTGGCCCGCTCGGGCGACTGGTACGCCCGCCACCTCTACGGCACGCAACCCTGGTCGGAGCCGTGGGAGCGGGTACGGGCCGGCCGCCAGCACGCGCACCACCGGGCCCACTTCGGCAAGGGCGGGGCCAAGGACCTGTTCCGCCGCTGGCGTGCCGAACGTTTCGACCCCGACGAGCTCATCGACCTGTACGTCTCCAGCGGCGCCCGCTACTTCGTCGCCCTGGCCACCCACTGCGACAACTTCGACCTGTGGGACTCCCGGCAGCACGACTGGACCGCCGTCCGGGTCGGCCCGAAGCGCGACATCGTGGGCGCGTGGGAGCGGGCGGCCCGCGCGGCCGGGCTGCCGTTCGGCCTCAGCTTCCACCACAACTGGACGTGGCGCTGGCTCGACGTGGCGCACGGCCGCGACCCCGAGACGGGCGAGCCGTACGACGGGGCGCTGACCAGGGCCGACGGGGCCGGCACCTGGTGGGAGGGCCTCGACCCGGCGACCCTCTACCCGCCGCGGCACGAGCCGGGAGCCCGGCCGCCCGCGCACGTCGCCGAGCGTTTCTACGCTCGCGTCGGCGAGGCGCTCGACCGCTACCGTCCCGACCTGGTCTACCTCGACGACGGCCGGCTGCCGTTCGACGTGGGCAGCGTGGTGGAGTCGGAGCCGGTCAGCTCGGCCGGGCTGGAGCTGCTGGCCCGCTACTACGACACGTGCCCGACCGGCGGCATCGTGACGATCAAGGACGTGCCCGAGGCCGACCGCACCGCGGTGGTCCTCGACTGCGAGCGCCGCCAGCTCGACGAGGCCCAGCCCCATCCGTGGCAGTTCGACACCAGCGACGGCGAGTGGTTCGACTGCGCCGACGACGGCCCGATGTTCCACCCGCGCAAGACCCCGCAGCAGATCATCCACACGCTGATCGACGTGGTCAGCAAGAACGGCTGCCTGCTGCTGAACATCCCGCAGCACGCCGACGGCACCGTGGACGCCCGCGCCCGCGCGCTGCTGGCCGAGGTGGGCGACTGGCTGCGGGTCTGCGGCGAGGGCGTCCACGGCACGACGCCCTGGCTGCGCGCGGGCGAGGGCCCGACGGGGCTGGGCGAGGTCAAGGGGTACGAAGGGTACAACGAGGCCGAGCGCGCGTACCGGCCGGACGACGTCCGCTTCACCCGCAAGGGCGAGGCCGTGTACGCCACCCTCCTGGCCTGGCCGCAGGACCGCACGGCCAGGATCGCGAGCCTGGGCGCCGCCGCGGGCCTGCTGGAGCGTCGCCCCGCCGCCGTCGAGCTGCTCGGCCACGGCCCCGTCGGCTGGCGGCTGGCCCCCGAGGCGCTCTACGCCGACCTGCCGCCCGAGCGGCCCACCACGGCCGCGTACATGATCAGAATCACCTGAGGAGTCCCTGTCTTGGTGAGCAACCTGCGAACGTGCGACCTGACCGACCCCCTCGGCATCGAGACCACCAGCCCCCGTCTGAGCTGGCGGCTGACCGGCGCGCTCGCGCAGACCGGCTACCACCTGCAGGCGGGCTCCGCCGAGGGCGCCGCCGACCTGTGGGACAGCGGCGAGGTCGAGTCCGCGGAGCAGCGCGTGACGTACGGCGGGGCCCCGCCGGCGAGCCGGGCCGTCGTGCACTGGCGGGTACGCATCCGCGACGCCGGCGGCGCGTGGTCCGCGTGGAGCCGGGGCGCGCGGTTCGAGATGGGCCTGCTCAACGCCGGCGACTGGACGGCCTCCTGGATCACCCACCCCGGCTGGCACGCTCCCGGCGCCCCGCGCGCCGGCGAGGGCCTCGCGCTGCCGCTGCTGGCCGGCGAGTTCACCGTGACGGGTCCGGTCGCGCGGGCCCGGCTGCACGTCGCGGGGATGGGCGTCTACGTGGCGTCGGTGAACGGTCGGCCGGTGACGGACGCCGTGCTGGAGCCGGCGTACACCGACTTCACCCGGCGGGTGGCGTACGCGACGCACGACGTGACGGCGCTGCTGCGCGAGGGCGCGAACGCGGTCGGGATCACGCTCGGCCCCGGCATCGCGCACGTGTACCCGCACCAGGACCGCTACATGAAGTTCTACGGCTCGAAGGGCGCGCCGAAGGCGATCGCGCAGCTTGAGGTCACTCACACCGACGGCTCGTCGCGCACGTTCGGCACCGGGCCCGGCTGGCTGGCCACCGACGGCCCCACGACGCGCTCGCACTGGTTCGGCGGCGAGGACCACGACGCCCGCCTGGCCGTCGACGGGTGGGACGCCCCAGGCGCGGACCGCTCGGGCTGGCGGCCGGTGACCGTGCCGGACGCCCCGGCCGTCGCGCTCCGGGCGCGCGCCTGCCCGCCCATCCGGGTCACGGAGACGCTGCCCGCCGTCGAGAAGCTGGTCGCCAAGGACGGCACGGCGGTGTTCGACGTCGGCACGGTCGTCGCCGGCTGGGCCGAACTCCGGCTCGACCTCCCGGCAGGGCGCTACCTGCGGCTGCTGCCCGGCGACCAGCTCGACGACTTCGGCCGCGTCATCCAGTCGAAGCCCACGACGGGCGCTCCGATCTTCAACACGTACGTCACCAAGGAAGGCCCGCAGACCTGGCATCCGAGCTTCCGCTACGACGGCTTCCGCTACGTCGAGGTGCAGGGCCTGCCCGAGCACGTCGGCCCCGAGGCTGTGACGGCGCTCGTGCTGCGCGCGGACAACACGCCCACCGGGGTGTTCGAGACATCCGACCCGCTGGTGAACGACATCCACAAGATCATCGACCGTGCGGTGCGCGGCAACATGTACAGCGTCCTGACCGACTGCCCGCACCGGGAGAAGCTGGGCTGGCTGGAGCAGACCCACCTGCTCTTCGACGTCGTGGCCTACAACTACGACGTCGCCGCCTACTACCGCGAGCTGCTGGTCACGATGGCCGAGGCGCAGACCCCGGACGGGCTGGTGCCGGACATCGCGCCCGAGTACGTCGTGTTCGACGGCCCCTTCAGGGACGACCCCAACTGGGGCGGCGCGCTGGTGCGCCTGCCGTGGCAGCTCTACCGCTGGTACGGCGACACCTCCGCGATGGAGCGGCACTACGACGGGATGCGCCGCTACGTGGACTACCTCACCGGGCGGGCGGAGGACGGCGTACTCGGCCACGGGCTCGGCGACTGGCTCGCCCCCGACCCGGCCACGCCCGTGCCGCTGGTGTCGACGTGGGGCTACTGGCGGGCCGCGCGCACGATGGCGCGGGTCGCAGGCGTGCTCGGCCGCGACGACGACGCCGCACGGTACGGCGCGCTGACGGAGCACATCTCGGCGGCGTTCACGGGCACGTTCCCCAGGGCGTTCTCCGGCGGCTCCGGCGGGTCCGGCGAGGGCACGCAGGCGTCGGAGATCCTGGCGCTCGACATGGGCGTCGTACCCGGCGACCTCGTGTCCCACGTGCTCGACCGGGTGAGCGAGGCCGTGCGCGGCGGCGGCATCACGGTCGGCGAGGTCGTGCTGCCCGCGCTGTTCCGGGTGTTGTCCCGCGCGGGACGGCACGACGCGCTGTGGCAGTTCGCCGTCTCGACCGGCAACCCGAGCTACGGCTACCAGGTCAGGCACGGCGCCACGGCGCTCACCGAGGCGTGGGACGGTCCGACGCGCGGGCTGTCGCAGAACCACTACATGCTCGGCGCGATCGACTCCTGGTTCTACCGGGGGCTCGGCGGCATCGGGCAGGCCCCGGGCTCCACCGGCTTCCGCAGGCTGCTGATCGAGCCCGCCGCGCCCGGCGGCCTGGAGGCGGTGCGGGCGGGCACCACGACGCCGTACGGGAGGGTCGCGGTGTCGTGGGAGCGGCGCGACGGCGGGTTCGCGCTCGACGTGGAGGTCCCGCCCGGCTCGTCGGCCGAGGTGCGGCTGCCGGACCTCGGCCTGCGCCCGCACGCCGCCCCTGAAGGGGCCGTCGTGCTCGGCGAGCGCGCCTTCGACGTGCCCGCCGGGCACTGGACGTTCGAGGCGGGCCGATGAGCGGGCCGGCGGGCGGGCCGGAGAGCGCGTACGACCCGGCGCGGGTCCGGACCCCGCACAAGGCCGGGCGGCTGTTGGTGGAGCCGTCGCGAAAGCCCGGCCGCTTCGACAGCCTCTTCGTGGACTGCCCGTTCGTCTGCTCCGACGGCGGCGACTACCTGATGACGTACGTCGGCTTCGACGGCACGGGCTACCAGACCGCGCTGAGCCGCTCACCGGACCTGGAGTCGTGGAGCCCCGGCGAACTGATCCTGCCGCGCGACCCGGGCCACCCCCACCGGCGCTACAACGCGGCGCTCACGTCGATCGTGCGCGACAACCGGCTCGGATCCGCGGGTCAGGTGACCTGGCTGGACGGCCGGGCGTACGCCACCTACCACGCCTACCCGGAGTCGGGCATGGAAGTGGGCGCAGGCGTCGTCGGCTTCCTCTCCAGCGACGACCTGCAGACCTGGGAGGACACCGGCTCGGTGCTGCGCCCGCAGGACGGCGGCGCCTGGGAGCGCGGCGGCCTGTACAAGTCGTGGCTGCTGCGCCACGACGGCCTCTACTACTGCTTCTACAACGCCAAGAACCGCACCTACGACGGCTGGCGCGAGCAGATCGGCTACGCCGTCTCCCCCGACCTCGAACGCTGGGAGCGGCCCTGCCCCGGCCCGGTCGTGCCGCACGGCGGCGAGGGGACGTTCGACGAACGGTTCGCCTCCGACCCTTGCGTGCTGCGCGACGGCGACTGGTGGGTGATGTTCTACTTCGGGCTCTCCTTCGACGGGCACGCCCGCGAGAGCTACGCGGTCTCCCGTGACCTGCGCACCTGGCGCAAGAGCGGCGAGATCCTCGTCGACGTGGGGCCGCCGGGGTCGGTGGACGACACGTACGCGCACAAGCCCGCGGTCGTCTCGCGGGACGGCAGACCCCACCACTTCTACACGGCGGTGCGGCGCTGCGCGCCGTACCAGGTCGGCGAGCACACCCAGGTGGAGAGGCGGGGCATCTCGATGGCCCGCGGTTGAGGGAAGAACGATGAGGATCAGCAGGCGAACGTTCACCCAGGGCATCACGCTGACCGGAGTCAAGGGCTGAGACCCCGATCGCAGACGGAGGACATCGATGGACCAGTTACGCAGAAGGCTGCTGGCCGGCGCCGTGGGCGGCGTTCTGGCCGCCGGGGTGGCCGGCCGGGCGGAGGCCAGGGTGGCCGGCGGTGCGGACACCGGGGTGGCGGGCCGCGCGGACGCGGACGCCGCAGCGGCGTGGAGCCGGGTGCCGCGGATCAGGCGGCGCATCAGAGCGCCGCGCTTCCCCCACCGCACCTTCCCGATCACCGATCACGGGGCCGCCGGCGACGGGAGCACCATGTGCACCCAGGCCTTCCGCGACGCGATCGCGGCCTGCTCGGCGGCCGGCGGCGGGCGGGTGCTGGTGCCGGCGGGCACGTACCTGACGGGGGCGATCCACCTGGCCGACGACGTCGAACTGCATCTGGAGGCCGGGGCCACGATCAGGTTCAGCCGCGACCCGGCCGACTACCTGCCCGTCGTGCACACCCGGTACGAGGGCATCGAGCTGATGAACTACTCCCCGTTCGTCTACGCCCGCGGCAGGACCAACGTGGCGATCACCGGCGACGGCGTCATCGACGGCCAGGCCGACGCCGGGCACTGGTGGGACTGGTCGAGCGACCCTCCCCCCACGGAGGGCCCGGACAAGAAGCTGCTCGCGAGCATGGCCGAGGAGGGCGTGCCCGTCGAGGAGCGGGTGTTCGGTGAGGGACACCACCTGCGGCCCAACCTGATCCAGCTGTACGAGTGCCGCAACGTGCTCATCGAGGGCGTCACCGTCAAGGACTCCCCCATGTGGAACATCCACCCGGTCCTGTGCACGAACGTGACCGTCCGCCGCGTCACCGTGGACAGCCCGCACGGCCCGAACAACGACGGCTGCGACCCCGAGTCGTGCGTGGACGTGCTCATCGAGCGGTGCGAGTTCAACACGGGCGACGACTGCGTGGCGATCAAGGCAGGCAAGAACGCCGACGGCCGAAGGCTGGACGCGCCGTCCGCGAACGTGCTCGTGGACTCGTGCGTGATGCGCGACGGCAACGGCGGGGTGACCATCGGCAGCGAGACCACCGGCGGCGTGAGCTGGGTGTTCGCGTGGAACTGCACGATGAGCAGCCCCCGCCTGGAACGGGCGGTGCGCGTCAAGACCAACCCCGAGCGCGGCGGGTACGTCAGGGACGTCTACGTCAAGGACGTCACCGTGGAGCAGGCGGCCGACGCGGTCATCGAGGTGGCGCTCAACTACGAGAACAAGCACACCGGCCCCTACTTCCCCGACGTGGGCCGGATCGACATCCGGCGGCTGCGGGCCGGGCGGGCGCCGAGGGCGTTCGCGCTCATCGGCAACCCCGGCAACCCGGTCCGGGGGCTGCGGGTGACGAGCAGCGTGTTCGAGGAGATGGCGGAGGACGACGTGGTGACCGACGTGACCGGCCTGGTGCTGCGCAACGTGTGGGTCAACGGCCGGCGCGTCTGACGACGGCCTCATGAGCGGGACCCGCCTGCTCATGAGGCCTGCTGGTGACGCCGTGGCTTTCAGGGCGCCTGCGGCCCGGCGATCCCGGCGGAGTTCGTCCCGATGCCCGCGGAGGAGCCGAGGGAAGGACCGGCGTCGGGACCGCGGCCGAGGAGCAGCACGCCGAGCCAGATGAGCGCCATGCCCACCGCCACCAGCGCCGCGTCCCGGCCCGTCTGGAACGTCGCCACCGCCATCACGGCCACCCCGACGACGGTGACGCCGGCCCCCACGAAGGTGACGCGGCGCAGCGCGGCCAGGATGAGGGCCAGCGCCACGAGGGCGGCGAAGAACAGGTGCGCGCCCGCCGAGTAGACCAGCGTCTCCACCCCGGGATACCCCTTCACCCGCCCGAACAGCGCCCGCATGGCGGCGCCGTCCACAGCCGTGAAGCCGGCGTACAGGTCGATGGCCAGCTGGACGACGTTGGCGGCGACGCCGATCATGGCCGCTCCCACGGCCGCGTCCACCGCCACCCGCCACCCGCCCGTCACGGGCCCGGCCACGCCCCGCAACGCCGCCGTCATGACGCCGAACATCACGAAACCGGCCAGCCAGACCGCGTGCGCGGCCGTCCACCACGGGCCGGGCACGAGGTCGCCGTCGATGGGACGCATGAGGAGCCAGCCGCCGAGCAGGGCGGCCGGCCCGGCGGTGAAGGAGGCCTGGGCCAGGCGGTTCGCGGGGTTCATGAGGATCACGATGCCCCTTCTCGCCTGGCCGGCCCATCAGTGATCGTCCCTGATTTCACCCTGGACCCGCCTCAGGGGCGGGCTCAGGAGAAGTAGCGCAGCCAGACGTACAGCCATGCCATCGCTGTGCTGAGGATGGTGACGACGATGCCGTACCGGGTGAACTGCCAGAAACTGATCTTGTGTCCGGTGCGGGCGGCGATCCCGATGGCGACCACGTTGGCGCTGGCGGCGACGGCGGTGCCGTTGCCGCCGAAGTCGGCGCCGAGGGCGAACGCCCACCACAGGGCCTGGCCGGTCGCCGGGTCGGGCACCTGCGCGACGACGCCCTCCACGATGGGCGCCATCGTGGCGACGTACGGGATGTTGTCGAAGAAGGCGCCCAGGGCGCTGGAGCCGAACAGCAGCGACGTGGCGGCGAGGAAGTAGTTGTCGCCCAGCACGCCCACGGCCCAGGTGCCGATCGACTCGATCACGCCCGTGTGGACGAGGCCCGCGACCATGACGAACAGGCCCATGAAGAACACCAGCGTGGGCCACTCGACCTCGCTCAGCACGTCGTGCACGTTCGAGCGGGACACCAGCAGCATCACCCCGGCGCCCACCAGGGCGACGATCGACGGCTCGATGTGCACCACGGCGTGCAGCCCGAACGCGACCACGACGGCGGCGAGCACCGCCATGCACCGGGCGAGCAGCCGGGGGTCGGTGATGGCCCGCCGCTCCTGCAGCGCCATGACCTCGGCGACGTGCTCCTCGTTGTACTGGAACGACTTGCGGAACAACACCCGCGTGAACAGCACGAACACCGCAAAGGTGATCACCACGATGGGCGCCATGTGCACGAGGAAGTCGTTGAAGGTCAGGCCGGCGCGGCTGCCGATGATGATGTTGGGCGGATCACCGATGAGCGTCGCCGCGCCACCGATGTTGGACGCGAGGACCTCCGCGATGATGTACGGCTGCGCGGGGATGTGCAGCCGGTTGCACACCACCACGGTGACCGGCGCGACCAGCATGATCGTGGTGACGTTGTCGAGGAAGGGCGAGGCCACCGCGGTGATGACCATCAGCATGACCATGAGCCGGTAGGGCCGGCCGCGCGACCGCTTGGCGGCCCAGATCCCGAGATAGTCGAACAGCCCCGTCTGCTTGATGATCCCAACGATGATCATCATGCCGAACAACAGGAAGATGACGTTCCAGTCGATGCCCTCGTGCTCGGAGAAGAACACGCCGGCGCCGGGGATGAGGCCGGTCACGGCCATCAGCCCGGCGGCGATGAGCACCACCTTGACTTTGTCGACCTTCTCGGTGGCGATGAAGAAGTACGCCACCGTGAAGATCCCGAGCGCGAAGAAGGCGCTCATCCGTCATGCCCTGGCGGCACGGCCTGGTCGCAGGCGGTTGTTTCTGGCGCCTGACATGACGGTGTCAAGGAGTGCTGGCAGAACATGGTGTGTGCCTCCGAGGGTTGAACACGAAACGTGAGCACGCGACAGCGGGACGTGGCCTGTGGCACACGCCCGATGGAGAAGGTCGGATGGTTCGGGCTGTCAGTCGTCCGGGTCGGAGAGTGCGAGGCTGGTGAGCAGCCGCTCCAGGGTGATGGCCCCCGTGAGCGTGCGGTCGGCTGCGACGACGGCGATGATCGGGCTGCGCAACCTGGCCATGAGGGCGGCCACCTCGAGCAGCGTGGAGTTTTGCGGCACGGTCGCGGGCACGGCCGGACGCACCGGCAGGCAGTCGCCCACCGTCAGGTCGCCGAGTTCTCCCCAGAACAGGTCGGCGTGGGCCTCGTCCACCGTCCGGCAGAGCGCGGGGTCCTCCTGGTACGCCCCAGGAACCATCAGCCGCAACACCTGTGTGCCGGGGAGCACGCTCCGAGGCCGCCCAGCGTCGTCGACGACGATCAGACCGGGCATCCGGGCCAGCGCCATGAGCCGCACGGCTTTCGTGACCGGATCGCGGACCGTTACGGTCGGCAGGTTCACGGCGATGGCGCTGGCTCGCATGGCATCTTCCCGTTCGGGGGCGCGACCGGGCAGTCCCGGCGGGGTCACGGCGTCAATGCCGGTCGTGGTGTGGTGCATATCGCTGACTCCAATCCGGCTTCACCTCAGTTTTGTCGCCGGGCCGTTCTCGTCACCATCGGGTCTGGCACCCATATGCGCCGGGGCAGAACGTGTAGCACCGGGAGTGACAATTGGTAGGCGGGCCGGATGGACAGTGGCCCCAGGAGACAAGCAGGCTGGTGAGATGGACCACCACGCCGAGCCGAGCCTCGTCACTGCGAGGCTGGGAAGATGACCGAGCGTACCGACCGGCAGGCGGCCATGGCCACGCCGCGCCCGCCTGCGCAGGCGCTGTTCCGACGGCTTTTCGTGATCAACGGGCTGGTGTACGCGGTGGGGACGCTGGTGCTGGCGGTCTCGCCGGCCACCGTGTCGTCGCCCGTCGTGCTGGCCGAGGTGCCGGTGCTGCTCGTGGGGCTGACGCTGATGCTGGCCGCCAACGGGTTGCTGCTGCGTCGCAGCCTGGAGCCGCTCGACGCGCTGACCACGCTCATGAAGCGGGTCGACCTGCTGCGCACCGGCGACCGGCTGGCCGGCAGCGGCAACAGCGACCTGGCCCACCTGATCGACACGTTCAACGCGATGCTCGACCGGCTGGAGGCCGAGCGCAGCGCGAGCAGCGCGCACGCGCTGGCCGCCCAGGAGGGCGAGCGTCAGCGCATCGCCCGCGAGTTGCACGACGAGATAGGCCAGAGCCTGACCGTGGTGCTGCTGGGACTCAAGCGGGTGGTCGACCGCGCCCCCTCCGGGCTCAAGGACGAGTTGCGCGACGTCCAGGAGAGCGTACGCGCCAGCCTCGACGAGGTGCGCCAGGTCGCCCGCAGGCTGCGCCCCGGCGTGCTGGAGGACCTCGGCCTGCACGCCGCGCTGAGCGCGTTGAGCAGCGACCTCTCACAGAGGAGCGGCATCAGGGTGACCCGCACGATCGATCCGGATCTACCCGATCTGGGGGCTGACGTGGAGCTCGTCCTCTACCGGATCGCCCAGGAGAGCCTCACGAACATCGCCCGGCACGCCGCTGCCACCCGCGCCGAGCTCTCCCTGACCACGGACGGTCGCAGGCTGGCCCTGCGCATCACCGACAATGGCCGGGGAGGCGTGTCCCGGGAGGGTGCCGGGATCCGGGGCATGCGCGAGCGGGCCCTGCTCATAGGCGCCCGTCTCGTCATCGACTCCCCGCCAGGCGAGGGCACGTGCGTGCGCCTGGTCGTCCCGGACATCGTGAATCGGAGCCTCCACCCGTGAACAAGACCCGGATCCTGCTGGCCGACGACCACTCCCTGGTCCGCCAGGGATTGCGGCTGATCCTCAACGCCGAGCCCGACCTGGAGGTGGTCGCCGAGGCCGCCGACGGCGCCGAAGCGGTCGCCGCGGCCTCGGACGACGCGGTCGACCTGGCCATTCTCGACATCGCGATGCCGCGCATGACGGGCCTGCAGGCGGCCCGCGAGATCTCCAGGCGCGCGCCCGGCATCCGCATCCTCATCCTGTCGATGTACGACAACGAGCAGTACTTCTTCGAGGCGCTCAAGGTCGGCGCCTCGGGCTACGTGCTCAAGTCGGCCGCGGACCAGGACCTTCTGGAGGCCTGCCGGGCCACGATGCGCGGCGAGCCGTTCCTCTACCCCGGCGCGGTCACCGCGCTCATCCGCGACTACCTGCAGCGTGACCGCGAGGGTGAGCGCATGCCCGAGAGCATCCTGACACCCAGGGAGGAGGAGATCGTCAAGCTGATCGCCGAGGGCAACTCGGCGAAGGACATCGCCGAGACGCTGGTCATCAGCGTGAAGACCGTCGACAGGCACCGCGCGAACATCCTGCAGAAGCTCGGCATGCGCGACCGGCTGGAGCTGACCCGCTACGCCATCCGCGCCGGCCTCGTCGAACCCTGACGGGCGCGCGCCGGGGGTTGTGGCGCGTCACGGCGGCGGGCTTTCCCGCGAGAGGTGAGCGTCAGGCGGGATGAGCGTCGAACAGGGCGGCGGCCCGCTCGACCAGCATGGAGCGCCCCTTGAGCTCGGCGGCCGTCTCGGGGCCGACGATGCCGTCCTGCCCGGGCAGTTGCCCGGCGCCGCGCTCAGGTCCGAGCGGGACGAGGATCATGGCCGGGTGCCTCTCGTAGGCGGACGGCGAACCCTCACCGGTGATCGCCGTACGGAGGTTCGCCGCCAGGAGCTCGCCCTGCGCGCCGGCGAACGCCGCCATGTCACGGTCGGCGTCGGCGATGTCGCCGATCGCGAAGACCCGCTCGTGGCCCCGGACGCGCAGGTGCTTGTCCACCCGCACGTATCCGCGCTCGTCACGGGCGAGCGCGAGTGAGCCGCGCAGGTAGTCCGTACGCGGCGTCGCGCCGAAGCAGCGGAACCAGATGTCGGCGGTCAGCTTCTCCCCCACCTCCGTGGCGATGGCGACGGGCGCGGCGGCGGCGGGAGGCGCCCCCGGGAGCTCGCGCAGCCTGCTTCCGAGCTTGAGCTCGATACCGATCGCGTCCAGCTGCTTGCGCAGCTCGTCGCGGAGCTCCTGGTCGAACGGGCCCGGCAGGATGTCGGGCGCCGCGTCGGCGACGGTCACGTGCTTGCCGGGGAAGAACGCCTTGATCTCCCCCGCGAGTTCGAGACCGGCCGGGCCGGCGCCGATCAGCAGCACGCGCTCCGCGCCGCGCAGGGCCTCGTGCGCGTTCCGCACCCGGGCCTTGGCCGCCTCGGTGCCGGGCTCGTCCATCTTGGCGGGGAACGGGTACGACGTGCCCGTCGCGAGGACCAGATAGTCGGGTTCGAGGACACGGCCCGAGGCGAGCGCCACCCGGCGGCCGTCCGCCTCCACGGCACGATCACGCAGGTATCGCCCGTGGACCAGCAGGCGGCTGTAGGGAATGAAGATCTGGTCCAGCCACTGCGGCTCGACCAGCGCCCGCCATGACGCCACGTTGTGCACGAACGACTCCGACGGGTCCACGAGGGTCACCTCGGCCACGTCGTCGAGCAGCTTGGCCACCTTGTGGCCGCCGTAGCCACCGCCGAGGACCACGACGTTCGGGCGCGTAACAGCGCTCTCCACCATCACCATCTCCTTGATCGAAAGTTGCTCTGAATTGAGATGTCGCTACACTAAACATACTTGCTAGGAAAATCAAAGCAGCACTGCGTGCGCTAGTTTGGAGGCATGGGGACGGCATCTACGCATGACACTCACGCGTGCGTCCGCAGCGACGCCGCGCTGACCCGCGCGTTCACGATTCTCGGCAAACGATGGAGCGCCGTCGTGCTCGGCAGCCTGCGCAGCGGCCCCGCCGGGTTCCGCGAGCTGTCACGGGCGATCGACGGCCTCAGCGACTCGGTGCTGTCAGACCGGCTGTCCGAGCTGACCAAGGAGGGCCTGATCGCGCGCACCGTCGACGCGGGCCCGCCCGTCTCGGTCTCCTACGAGCTGACCGAGTGCGGCAAGGCGCTCATGCCCGCGCTGCACCAGATCTCCGAGTGGGCCGAGAAGCACCTGAGCTTCGAGGACGGCTAGCCTCCACCCCCTGCGGGTACGGTGACCAGAGAGCCCCCAGTGTGAGGATGTGGTTCCCCGTGCTCTACCTCTTCGGCTTCGATCGGATCGGCGTGGCCGTGAGCGACATCTACTTCGTCGACCCCAACCCCGCCAAAGGCCAGGAAAGCGCCGAGCACGGCGTGCGCCTGGAGGTGCGCCGTCTCGAACCGGGCGAGCTGAAGGGGTCGATCTACTCCGCCAGGCCCATCACCATCGACCGGCCGATCTGGCGGGTCGACCTGCTGGAGTCGGTCGACGGCACGCCCGGCAGCTTCGACCGCACCCACCACCACCCCGGCACCAGCGGATGGGAGCCCGGTGAGCGGGTGTTCGAGCGGGAGTTGTCCGCCGAGCCACTGAAGTGGCTGGCCGAACGCCTCGCCGACCTCGAAGACGTTCTCGACCGGGCCGGGGCCGACCGTGACGAGGCGAGCCCCGCCGACGTGGCCGGGCTTCGCGAGCGCGCGCCGGAGATCGTGGAGACGGTCGGCCGGATGCTCGACGGCGTGCGCGCGGGCGAGCTCGGCACCCCGCCCGGCGCCGAGCCGGCGACCAGCGTGCGCGCCAGCTGGCTCTAGGGAGGATCCACGCGGGCGAGGTGTGCGGCAGCGGTCAGGGGTGCTCGCCCGCGACGGGGCGGCGGTGCAGGAGGCCGAACCTGGCCCACATGGCCTCCGCCGCCTCGATGGAGGCCCCCGTACGCGCGGGGTCGACGGCGGCGAGCTGGGTGACCAGCGCCTGCGCCACCGCCATGCCGGCCGTCAGCGACGGGAAGAACGCCTCTCCCTCGGCGGGCACCATCACCACCTCCTCGGCCGCCTCGGCCAGGGCGGGGCTGGCCGCGTCCGTCACCGCGAACACCCGCACGCCACGCGAGCGGGCCACGTTGGCCGCCAGCACGGTGCTCTCGTACAACCGCCAGAAGCTGATCGCCACCAGCACGTCGCCGTGCCCGAGGGCGGCCACGGTGTTGGCCAGTTCGGCGTCGCCCAGCGTCACGGCCGTGACGGGGTAGCCCGCCAGGCGGGCGTTGTGCGCCAGCGCCAGCCCGACGGCGGCGTAGCTGCCGTCGGCCACGACCACCGTGCGGCGGGCGGCGGCGACGGCCTCGGCGATCGTGAGCAGCACCCCCTCGTCCATGCGCCGGTTGAGCAGCGCGAGGCTGTCGAGGTCGCGGCGGAGCGACCGGGCGCTGGGCGAGCCGTTGCCGCTGTGCTCGGCGGCGACCTGACCGGCGCTGAGCGAGGACAGGTAGCGGGCGCGCAGCTCCTGCTGGAGCGCGGGCCAGCCGGTGAAGCCGAGCGCCTGCGCCGTGCGCGTCACGGTCGCCACGTTGACCCCGGCCAGCTGGGCCAGCTCGCTGGCCGACCCGAACGATGCCCGGCGCGGCTGCGAGAGCAGCACCTCCAGCACGGCGGCGGCTTTGCCGCGCAGCCCGCGCTCGGACAGGCGTGAGCGCAGCCAGTCGTCGAAGCTGTCCGTAGCGCGCTCTGTCACGTGATCCTCTCCTCGCCGGAAATCATGCTACGTGTTCGCACCACCGCCGCCGTGCAAAGAGTGTTGCAATTCTTCCGTTTCGCACTATATGTTGCTTCGCGTCTGCCCTACCTCGGCCACGACCTGGGGAGAGACCTGTCCCATGACCTTGTTGGCCCGCCTGGACCGGCTCCCGCTGAGCCGCCCGCACTACCTCCTCCTGCTGATCGGCGGGCTCGGCTACACCTTCGACGGCATGGACAGCGCCGTCGTCGCGTTCCTCCTGCCGAGCGCACAGGAGGCCTGGGGACTGTCCAACGGCCAGCTCGGCGTCATCGGGTCCGCCACGCCGTTCGGCTTCCTCTTCGGCGCGACGGCCGCGGGCCTGCTCGGCGACCGCATCGGCCGCAAGAAGGTGATGATGTACGCGCTCGCCTTCTACGCCTTCTTCTCGGTGGTCGCCGCGTTCGCCCCCAACTACGAGGTGTTCCTCGGCGCGCGGGTGCTGGCAGGAGCGGGCGCCGGGGCCGAGAGCGCGATCATCGCGCCGTTCCTGTCCGAGTTCGTGCCGGCCAAGCGGCGCGGGTGGTTCATCGGGGCGCTGGCCGGGTTCTTCTCGTTCGGGTTCGTGCTGGCCGCGCTGATCGGGCGGTTCGTGGTGCCGACGGTCGACGAGGGCTGGCGGGTCGCGCAGGTGCTCACGGCGGTGCCCATCGTGATGCTGCTGTGGTGGCGGCGCTCACTGCCCGAGTCGCCGCGCTTCCTGCTCCAGCAGGGCCGCGCCGGCGAGGCCGAGAGGATCGTCGCCGACCTGGAGCGCCGCGTCGAGCGCGCCACCGGCCTGCCGCTACCGCCGGTGCCCGCCTCGGCCACCGCGCCCTCCGCGCAGACGCCCAAGGTCAACCTGTGGAGCGCGCTCAGGTTCCTGTGGAGCCCGGCCATGGCCCGGCGCACCGCGATCATCTGGCTGGTGTGGTTCGTGATCACGTTCTCGTACTACGGGTTCTTCTCCTGGATCCCCACGCTGCTCGTGCAGCGCGGCATCACGGTCACCAAGAGCTTCGAGTTCTCGATCATCATCTATCTGGCGCAGATCCCCGGCTACTTCTCCGCGGCCTGGTTGTCGGAACGGATCGACCGCAAGAACACCATCGCGCTCTACCTCTCCGGCGCGGCGGTCAGCGCGTTCTGGTTGTCGCAGATGGAGACCCCCGTCACCATCACGCTCGCCGGCGCGGTGTTGTCGTTCTTCCTCAACGGCACGTACGCGGGCGTCTACTCCTACACGCCCGAAGTGTTCCCCACCTGGATCCGGGCCACCGGCACCGGGCTGTCGAGCGCGTTCGGGCGGGTCGGCAGCATCCTCGCCCCCACGATCATCGGCCTGTCGGCCGCGACCCTGGGCTTCGGCGGCGTGTTCGGCCTGACCACGGCGGTGCTGGCGGCCGGGGTGATCTGCGTGCTGGTCTTCGGGCTGGCCACGGCCGGCCGGTCGCTGGAAGAACTGACCGAACCCGCCAAGGAGGCGACCCCATGAACGGATTCCCCGAGCTGGAGGAGAGCGCGCGGCGGGAGGTGGGCGCGCGGCTGTTCACGGTGCTCGCCTGGATCCCCGGGCGGCGCACGCTGCGCCGCGTTCACAGCAGCCATCCCGAGCATTACCCGGTGGGGGGCGAGAAGAGCGTGGAGGTCGCCCAGGGCTGGCTGGCACAGTGCGTCGAGGGCGGGCAGCCGTACCTCGGCGCGGACCGGGCCGCCGTACGCGAGGTCTTCGCCGACCACGAGCTGATCGAGAGCCTGGGGTGCGGGGCGGTCGTCAACGTGCCCGTGACCGACGACGGCCGGGTGATCGGCGTGCTCAACCTGCTCGACGCCGAAGGCCGGTACGACGAGGCGTCGGTGGCCGCCGCCCGGTCGCTCGCCCCCTCCGCCGTGCCCTCCCTGCGCGCGGCCCTCAAGGGAGGTGGCGCATGAGCCTGCTGCTGCGCAACGGCCTGCTGCTCGACGTGACGACCGGCACGTACGCCGAGGCCGACCTGCGTTGCGCCGACGGCCGCATCGCCGAGACCGGCCACGGGCTGACCGCGCCCGACGGCACCCGCGTGCTCGACCTCGCGGGCGCGCACGTCATTCCCGGTCTCATCGACGCCCACGTGCACGTCACCGCCTCCACCGCCGACCTCGGCTCCATCGGCTCCATGGCGCCGTCGTACGTAACCGCGCACAGCGCCCGCATCATGAGCGGCATGCTGGACCGCGGCTTCACCACGGTCCGCGACGCGTCCGGCGCGGACTTCGGGCTCGCCGACGCCCAGGCGGAGGGGTTGATCCGCGGCCCCAGGCTGCTGTTCTGCGGCAAAGGGCTGAGCCAGACCGGCGGCCACGCCGACTTCCGCGGCCGGGGCGAGCACCTGCACGACGACCATCCGTGCTGTGCCGGCCTCGGCAGGGTCGCCGACGGCGCCGACGCGGTGCGCGCCGCCGCCCGCGACGAGCTGCGCAAGGGCGCTCACCACATCAAGGTCATGGCCTCCGGCGGCGTGGCCTCCCCCACCGACAGGATCGACTCGACCCAGTACTCGATGGACGAGCTGCGCGCCGCCGTCGAGGAGGCCGAGGCCGCCAACCGGTACGTCGCCGCCCACGCCTACACGGCGCGGGCCGTCAACCGGGCGCTGGAGGCGGGCATCCGCTCCATCGAGCACGGCAACCTGATCGACGACGACAGCGTGGAGCTGTTCCTGCGGAACGACGCCTTCCTCGTGCCGACACTGGTGACGTACTGGGCGCTCAAGGAGGAGGGCCGCTCGTTCGGGCTGCCGGAGGGGAGCCTGCGCAAGGTCGACGAGGTGCTCGGCGCGGGGCTGGCCGCGCTGGAGCGCGCCGCCCGCGGCGGCGTGCGCCTGGTCTACGGCACCGACCTGCTCGGAGGCATGCACCGGCACCAGAACCACGAGTTCCGGCTGCGCTGCGAGGTGCAGCGGCCGATCGACGTGCTGCGTTCGGCCACGACGGTCGCGGCTGAGCTGGCCGGGCTGGCGGGCGAGATCGGCACGCTGGCCGCGGGCGCGCACGCCGACCTGCTGGTGCTCGACGCCGACCCGCTCGCCGACGCCGGCGTGCTGGCCGACCCGGCCCACATCCGCCACGTCGTGCAGGCGGGCGCGATCGCCTGACCCGGCGCCCGGTGCGTACCGTGGGCAGGGTGACGACGATGGCGCGCACCGCTCTGGTGATCGTCGCGGTGCTGATCCTGCTGCTCGGGCTGCTCTGGATCTTCCAGCGGCGGCTCATCTACCTGCCGGACGGCACGCGGGTGCCGTCCGCGGGCCAGGTGATCCCCGGGGCGCGCGACGTCTCGTTCACGACGCGCGACGGGCTGAGGCTGGGAGCCTGGTACGTGCCCGGCGACCACGACGTGACCGTGCTGGTCGCCGGCGGCAACGCGGGCAACCGGCTGCACCGGGCGCCGCTGGCCAGGTCGCTGGCGGCGTACGGGCTGCCGGTGCTGCTCGTGGACTACCGCGGCTACGGCGGCAACCCGGGCACGCCCACGGAGGAGGGCCTGCACCTCGACCTGCTCGCGGCTCGGGCTTTCCTGGGCGAGACGCGGGTCGTCTACTTCGGTGAGAGCCTGGGCGCGGCGGTGGCGAGCCGGCTGGCGGGCGAGCGGCCGCCGGCGGGGCTGGTGCTGCGTTCACCGTTCACCGACCTGGCCGCCGCGGGACAGGTGGCGTATCCGTTCCTGCCGGTCAGGGCGCTGCTCCGTGACCGGTTCCCGGTCACGGAGCACGTCGCGCACGTACGAGTGCCGACCGTGGTCGTGTGGGGCACGGCCGACACGATCGTGCCGCCCCGGCTGAGCAGGGCCGTCGCGAAGGCGGCGGCGGGCCCCGTCACGACCGTCGAGGTGCCCGGCGCCGGGCACAACGACCTGGCCCTGCTGGCCGGCCAGGACCTCATCGACGCCGTGGTGGAGCTGGCCGGGCAGGTCCGGCGGCGGTAGTCCTGGCGCGGCTGCGCGCCAGGACAGCCGTGCGTGCCTAGCCGGAGCAGGCGGTGCCGCCGCCCGCGTGGTAGATCATGTCCTGGTACGTGACGCTCGCCTTGATCGGCGTCTTGCTCTTCAGAGTCTGGACGGTCTCGCCGTCACGCTGGAGCTCGAAGACCGGCGTCGTGCCCGGCACCATCGGCGCCTTGAAGGACACCACGCCCGCGCTGGTGACCTCCTTGGTCTTCACGTCGGAGCCCTGCTTGATGACCAGCTTGCCCGGCTCCTTGACGAAGGCCAGCAACTCAACGTCGTCGACCGGTCCGGGACCCGCCGGGATCGTGAACTTCCCGGCCGTCTGCTTGCTCGTGTCGTACGGTGCGCCGGCCTTGTGGCTGCGGTGGAAGTAGTAGAGGCCGTCGCGGACGATCGCGGGAGCCTTGCCCGTCTTGAGCCACGTCGTGTAGTACGTGTTCACGTCGGCCAGCACATTGCCGCGCACCTTGGAGGGCGCCTGCTGCGACTCGCCGTAGTCGTTCCAGGTGACGAGCTGCACCCAGTCGGCCTTGCCGTCGATCGCGGCCTTCCACGAGCCGCGCAGGGTGGTGCTGTTCTGCGCCTCCCAGTAGTGCAGCTCCTTGGACCTGGTGTCCTCGAACCCGATCGGGGCCATGTACGTCAGGCCGCGCTGGTGGGTGGCCTCGGAGGCGCGGCGGAACGCGTCCGTCACCTCGGGCCGGTTGGCTCCCCAGGAGGAGTAGCCGACGACGTGGTCGTCCCACTGGGTCTTACCGCTGCCGTTCCAGTAGTTGAACATCATCAGCAGCGAGGTCTTCATGCCCTTGGCGGACAGCTGGTCGCGTACCTTCTGCCACCAGGCGGGCGGCTGGCGGTCGCCGTGGTACGGCGCGAGCAGCACGCTGCCGTCCGGCTGCGTGTACAGCGACGGATGGCCCTTGACCAGCAGGACGTCGGAAACCACCTTCGAGACGGACGCGCCCTCCTCCGTCGGGAAGTCCGGGCTGAGCATGATCTTGAAGCCGGGGTCCACGTTCCTGGCCGCGTCCAGCAGCTCGGGCAGGTGGTTCCAGCGCTGGTCGCTGGAGGTGTGGTGCTCGTAGATGAACCCGTCGAGGCCCTGCGCGATGGCCTGGCGCACCTCCACCTCGAAGTCGAGCCTGCGCCAGTGCGACTCGGGCCGTACGGGGCGGGTCAGCGGACGGTCCCTGTGCAGGCCGCCCCGGTCCTTGTAGGTGCCGCCGGAGCCGTCGGGGTCGAGCCAGGAGGCGTACTGGTCCTTCGCGGGGTCCTTGTTGTCGATCGACAGGGGGAAGGGCGGGAAGTAGAACCCGAACGCCTTCTTGGCGGAGGAGCGCAGCGCGGAGACCGAGGGCTTGTCGAAGGGCAGCGCGGCGCAGGGCGCGGACGTGCCGGTGGTGTAGGTGACGGTCAGCTTGGGACCGCGGTCGCCCGTCTCGCGCGAGGAGAACAGGACCGTCGTCGTCTCGTCGGTCCCGGTGAGGGCGAAGGAGTAGGCGCCGTTGCCGGTGACGGCGGACGAGACGTCCAGCTCGGCCTTGCGGCCTTCGGTGAAGCCGCTGCGTGAGGCGATCACGCCGCCGGTCTCCGGCCGGTCCTTCCAGGTGGTCCCGCTCTCCGTCCAGTCGCCGGTGACCGTGCGGGCGGACACCTTCGTGCTCGTCGTCCTGGCGGAGGTGACCTCAAGGGTGGCCTTGACGTTCGTGGCGTCGGCGGGGATGCCGGAGACCTTGAAGCGGGCGAGCGCGAGCCGCTGCGCGGAGGTCTTGCCGCCGCAGGTGGCGCCGCAGACGGACATCCACGTCGCGGTGCCGAAGCTCTTGGAGGGCTCGGCCTGGCTGACGAACAGGTCGTCCGTGGCGGGGATGGTGACCGTTTCCGCCATGGCGGCGGTCTTGGCGGATAACGCGGTCGACGACGTGTGCGCGGGTAAGGAGCGCACGGGTAAGGAATGGGCGGACGCCGCCGCGGACGCCGTGCCGAGTGACAGGGCGACGGCGATCACCGCGGTGAATCCCACCCGTCGATGCTGGGTGAACATGACCCTCCTCTGAGGTTCGTGTCAGTTGGCGATCGACAAGGTAAGGCCAACGGTGGGCGCGTCGCGATGACTTTCCTAAATGGAACGCGATAACTGTCCATAAATGACACCTGGTCAGCGCATGATCACAAGACGCTGGACGCCCCCACCCCTGACCACCCCGATCACGGTTAGGGCCCCCTTGCCTATTCAAGACAGCCTGTAACAAAATGAGGGCACCCCGCGAACCGCTGGAGGCCCATCCCATGACCATCACCGCCGAGACGGCCGCCCCCGCGGCGCCCGCGCCGGACGGCGGCGACAAGCCCGCCCCCGGCCGCGCCGCGCTCATCGCGCTGCTCGCCCCCATCCGGCCACGGCTCATCACCGCCGCCGCGTTCCAGGTCGTGTACGCGGTCTCGGCGCTCGTCCCCTTCGTGTGCGTGGCCGAGCTGGCCCGCGTGCTGCTCAGTCCGGGAGCCGGCGGCGCCGGCCGGGTCTGGCCGATCGCCGCCCTGGCCGTCGCCGGCCTGCTGGTCAGGTTCCTCTCGTTCGGGGTCGCCGGCGCGATCACCCACTTCGCCGACGCCGACCTCCAGCTCCACCTGCGCCGCCGGATGGCCGCCCACCTGTCGCGGGTGCCGCTCGGCTGGTTCGGCGAGCGCAACTCCGGCCACGTCAAGAAGGTGCTCCAGGACGACGTCAGGGAGATGCACCACCTGGTGGCGCACGCGGCCCTCGACCTGCTCGCGGCCGTGGTGACACCCCTCGCCGCGCTGGCCTACCTGCTGTACGTCGACTGGCGGCTCACCCTCGTCGTGCTCATCCCGGTGCCGCTGTTCGCCGCCGCGTTCGCGATCATGATGCGCGGCTACGACGAGCAGATGCGGCGCTGGAGCGAGGCCAACAGCAGGATCAGCTCGGCCGTGGTCGAGTTCGTGCAGGGCATCGCCGTGATCAAGACGTTCGGCCAGACCCGGCGCTCCTACCGGCGCTTCGCCGAGGCCGCCGACGACTTCGCCGACTTCTTCGCCGCCTGGGTGCGCCCCATGCTGCGGCTCAGCGGCCTGTCCATGGCGTTCATCTCGCCGCCGGCCATGCTGCTGGTGTCGGCCGCCGGTGGGGCGGTGTTCGCCGCCAACGGCTGGATCGCGCCGGTCGACGTGCTGCCGTTCGTGCTGGTCGGCGTGGCGCTGACCGCGCCGTTCCTGGCCCTCGACATGGGCTCCATGCGGCTGAGGAGCGCGGCCGAGTCCGCGGGGCGGGTGGCCGCGCTGCTCGACACGCCGCCGCTGCCGGAGCCCGAGACCCCGACGCGCCCGATCGGCCACGCGGTCGGCTTCCGCGACGTGTCGTTCTCCTACGACGGCACGACCCCGGTGCTGCGCGAGGTGAGCCTCTCGCTGGAGCCGGGCACCGTCACCGCGCTCGTCGGGCCGTCCGGCTCCGGCAAGTCCACGCTGGCCAAGCTGCTGCCCCGCTTCTACGACCCCGGCGAAGGAGAGATCCTGGTCGGCGGCGCCGACGTACGCGCCATCGGCTCCGCCGAGCTCTACCACCACGTCGGCTTCGTCCTCCAGGACGTGCAGCTGCTGCGCACGTCCGTGGCGGACAACATCGCGCTCGGCCGCCCGGAAGCGGAACGCGAGGAGATCGAGCGCATGGCCCGCGCCGCCCAGATCCACGACCGGATCACGGAGCTGCCGCGCGGCTACGACTCCGTGATCGGCGAGGACGCCCACCTGTCGGGCGGCGAGGCCCAGCGCGTCGCGATCGCCCGCGCGCTGCTGGCCGACGCACCGATCCTGGTGCTGGACGAGGCCACCGCCTTCGCCGACCCCGAGTCGGAGTCGGCCATCCAGGACGCCCTGTCCACGCTGGTGGCCGGGCGCACGCTGCTGGTCATCGCGCACCGGCTCAGCACCATCACCGGCGCCGACCAGATCGCCGTGCTCGACGGCGGCCGGATCACCGAACGCGGCACCCACGACCAACTGCTCTCCGCCGGCGGGCTCTACGCCCGGATGTGGGCGGCGCACGTACGCGACGACGAGCGGGATTGGACCAGGAGATGATCGGAGAGCTGGGGGCCGTGCTCGGCCAGGAACACGGCGCGCGCCTGCGCCGCAGCCTGCTCGCGATGACCGTGTACGGCGTGCTGCAGGGCCTGTCGTTCGCCATGCTGGTGCCGGTGCTGCGGGCACTGCTGTCGGGGGAGGCGGTCGGCCCGTGGCTGGCCGCGTTCGCCGTCGTGGTCGCGGCCACCGCCGTCGCCTCCTACGTGCAGGCCCAGTACGGCTACGCGGTCGGCCTGGCCGCCCTGCGCACCCTCTACCACCGGCTCGGCGACCACGTGGCCGGGCTGCCGGTCGGCTGGTTCAGCGCCGACCGCGTCGGGCGGCTCGGCCAGCTCGTCGGCAAGGGCGTCATGGACGTCATGAGCGTGCCCGCCCACCTGCTGCAGGTCGTGGTGAGCGCGGTGGCGGCGCCCGCGACCGTGCTGGTGTGCATGTTCGTCTTCGACTGGCGGCTCGGGCTGGCGGCCCTGCTCACGGCGCCGTTCCTGTGGCTGGCGTTCCGGTGGACGCAGAGCCTGGTGCAGCGGAGCGACACCGCGATGGACGACGCGGGCGCCGAGGGGGCCGACCGGGTGGTGGAGTTCGCCAGGCAACAGCCCTCGCTGCGGGCGTTCGGGCGCACCGCGGACGGCTACGACCTGCTCGACGACGCGCTGGCGCGGCAGCGCAGCACGCTGCGCCGGCTGCTGCGCACCACGCTGCCGGGGCTGGGCACGGTCGCGCTCACCGTACAGCTCGCCTTCACCGCGATCCTCATCGTAGGCTGCTCGCTGGCGCTCGGCGGCGCGGTCGACGTACCGGAGCTGGTCGGGGTGCTGGTGCTGGCCGTGCGGTTCACCGAGCCGCTGCTCGCCGCCGCCGACGTCGGCGGCGAGCTGCGGATGGCGCGCGGCAGCCTGCGCCGGGTCAAGGCGGTGCTCGACACCCCGCCTCTGCCGGCCACCGGCACGGCGCGGCCGGGCGAGCCGTCGATCGAGCTGGACGACGTCGGCTTCTCCTACGCCGAACGCCCCGTGCTGCGTGACGTGAGCTTCACCGTGGCACCCCGCACCGTGACCGCCCTGGTCGGTCCTTCGGGCTCCGGCAAGACCACGCTCACCCGGCTCATCGCCCGCTTCTGGGACGCCGACGCGGGTGCGGTGCGGGTGTCCGGGAACGACGTGCGCGACTACACGCCCGAAGACCTGATGGCGCAGCTGTCGATCGTGTTCCAGGACGTCTACCTGTTCGAGGGCACCCTGGAGGACAACATCAGGCTCGGCCGTCCCGAGGCCACCGACGAGGAGGTGCGCGAGGCGGGCCGGCTGGCCCGGGTCGACGAGATCGCCGAACGCCTGCCCGGCGGCTGGCAGGCCAGGATCGGCGAGGCCGGCGCGACGTTGTCGGGCGGCGAGCGGCAGCGGGTGTCCATCGCCCGCGCCATGCTGAAGGACGCCCCGATCGTGCTGCTCGACGAGGCCACGGCCGCGCTCGACCCCGAGAACGAGTCAGCCCTGATCGACGCGCTCGCCACGCTCGCCCGCGACCGCACCCTGCTGGTCATCGCGCACCGCCTGACCACGATCGCCGCCGCGGACCAGATCGTCATGCTGGAGGACGGCGCGGTCGTGGAACGCGGCACCCACCGGGAACTGCTCGATCTCGACGGCCGGTACGCTGCGTTCTGGACCGAACGCAGGCGTGCCCGCGGCTGGCGACTGACCCAGCCCGCATGAGTCCGTCGGGCGGCCCGCACCACGACGTGCTCGTGCGACGGGCGGGCAGGCGCATGGGCGACGACCGGGGAGCGTGATGGGCGGCGAGCAGACAGGCCACGGCGTCACCGGGCGGGAGTGGCGCGTACGCGGCCGCCCGCGCGGCCGTCCCCCGCGCATCACCAGGCCCGCCATCGCCGACGCCGCCCTCGCGGTCGGCTTCGACAACCTCACCCTGGCCACCGTCGCCGACCGGCTCCAGGTCGCCCACTCGGCCCTCTACCGCCACGTCGCCGACCGCGAGGAACTCGTCATGGTGGCGATCGACCGGGCGGTCGCCGCCGCTTCCTGGCCGGAGCCGGCCGGCGAGTGGCGTCCCGACCTGGAGGCCCAGGCCGCCGCGGTCTGGCGCGTGCTGGAACGACATCCGGGGCTGGTCAAGGAGTTCCTCAGGCTCACCCGCTTCCCCGAGGAGGTGATGCGCCGCTTCGGCGCGTCGGTGCGCAGCCTGATCGGCTACGGCTTCACGGCCGAGAACGCCTTCCTCGCCGTCGACACCGTCTTCGACCTGACGATCGACGTGTTCAGCAGGGGCAGGCAGCTCGACGCGCCGGCCGGCCGGGGCATCGTGCGCGACAACACGGCCGACGCCTGGGCCGAGGCGGTGGGGGCGGAGGTGGCTCCCATCATGCGGCGCGCGCTCACCGACCCGGCCGCGACGTGGTTCGACCGCAAGCTGGAACTGGTGCTCGACGGCGTCGCCGCGAGCCTCGCGCCCAGGAGCGGCTGATGCGTCTTTTCAGGCGCCGGAAGTGGCCGCGCCTCGACCTCTACTCGCCCGGCGGCCGGGGCGACATCAAGATGCCGTCCCTGGCCGACTATGACAGGCTCGCGCGGACCGCCCGCGATCAGGGCCGGTCCGCCGTCGGCCGGCCGGGCTGGATGTCCGGGCACCGCGGCCGGATCCGGTCCCTGTTCGCGGTGGTCTTCGGCACCGAAGGGCCGGGGGTGTACCGCTGCCTGGTCACCGTTGTCCTGGACGACGGCTCGGGAGGCAGCTTCACCCTCGACGTGTCCCGCGGGGACTACGACGCCCTGCCCGACGTCACCCCGGAGGAACTGGTGGAGATGGCGCACCTGCACCTGCTGCACATGCCGCCGATCGACCTCGACCCCGGCCAGCGGGAGACATGGGAGCACCCCGAGTAGCGGGTCAGGGTGACGCGGGGAGCAGGGACCGCAGCTCGGTGACCGCGTGGTCGCGGTGGACGTTGAGGGTGGCGACCGCCTCGTCGGCGGCGCGGCGGCGGAGGGCGTCGAGCGTGGCCCGGTGCTCCTTGACCACCCGCTCGCGGTTGCCGCCGTCGCCGTAGTACATCGACCGGTAGGCGTCCGTCGAGTCCCACAGCGTCCTGATCAGCCGGGCCAGCCGGGGCATGCCCGCGCAGTCGAACAACGTCATGTGGAACACCCGGTTGGCCGTGGCCATGGCGAGCACGTCACCCGCCGCGGCGGCCCGTTCGACGTCGCCCTGGACGGCCTCCAGCCGGTCGAGGTCGGCGTCGGTGAGACGAACCACGGCCCGCCGCACGGCCTCCTCCTCCAGCAGCTCCCGGATGCGGTAGACCTCGCGCAGGTCGTCGAGCGAGAGCGTCGCGACGCAGTAGCCCTTGTGCGCCTGGTGGGTGACCAGGCCCTCGCCCTCCAGCGTCTTGAGCGCCTCGCGCAGCGGCACCCGGCTGACCTGGAGCTCCTCCGCCAGCGCGTCCTGCCTGATGGGGGCGCCGGGGCGCAGGCGGCCGGTCGTGATGGCGCGGCGCAACTCGGCCAGCACGAACTGCTGGGCCGTCGGTGGCCTCCGCCGTGCCCCGTCCGGATTCACGGCCCCAATATCTCACGAACCCAGGCGTCGTCCTCCCCGAGCTCCGGCGGCGGCCGGCGGTAGGAGGGCGGGGTGGCGCTGAGGCGTACGGGGGACGCGACCTGGCCGGCCCCGTCGAGCCGTACGGACGGCTCCAGGCCCAGCTCCTCGGCGAGGGCGAACGCGGCGGCCAGGTCGTTGATCGGGCCGCAGGGCACCCCGGCGGCCGTGAGCAACTCGAACCACTCGTCCGCCGGACGTTCACCCAGGGCGTCGTCGAGCGCGGCGACGAGCTCGACGCGGGCGGCGACCCTGCCCGCGTTGGTGGCGTACCGGGGGTCCGCGGCCAGGCCGGGACGGTCGAGCACCGCGCAGAGCGCCTGGAACTGGCGGTCGTTCCCGGCCGCGATCACCAGCGGGCGGTCGGCGGCCTGGAACACCTCGTACGGGACGATGCTGGGATGCCGGTTGCCCATGGCCTTCGGCACCACGCCGGCGGCGGCGTAGGCGGAGGAGTGGTTGGTCAGCGCCGACAGGAGGGAGGAGAGCAACGACACCTCGACCCGCTGCCCGCTTCCGGTGAGGTGGCCCCCTTCGCCGGTGTGGTCGCGGTGGCGGAGGGCGGCGAGGATGCCGAGGGCGGCGTGCAGGCCGGTGATGACGTCCACCAGGGCCACGCCCGCCTTGGTGCCGGGCCCGTCCGGCTCTCCCGTGACGCTCATCAAGCCGCCCACGGCCTGCGCGATCAGGTCGTACCCCGGCAGCCCGGCCCCCGCGCCCGACCCGAACCCGGTGATCGAGCAGTACACCAGCCCGGGATTGAGCGCCCGCAGCGCGTCATGGCCGAGCCCGAGCCGGTCCATCGTGCCCGGCCTGAAGTTCTCGACCAGCACGTCGGCCCGCGCGGCCAGCGCCCGCGCCACCTGGAGGTCCGCCTCGTCCCCGAGGTCGAGGGCGATCGAGCGTTTGTTGCGGTTGACGCCGAGGAAGTACGTCGCCTGCCCGCCGGGCGCGTACGGCGGCCCCCAGGCGCGGGTGTCGTCCCCCGTGCCCGGCCGCTCCACCTTGACGACCTCCGCGCCCAGGTCGGCCAGCAGCATCGTGGCGTAGGGGCCGGCCAGGACCCGGCTGAAGTCGGCCACCAGCAGCCCGGACAGCGCACCTCCGCTCACGCCGGCGCCCCGAGGTAGACGGTCACCGTCCGGGTGAAGAAGTCCCTGGCCGCCCGTCCCTGCTCCTTGGGCCCGAAGCCGCTCTGCTTGAGCCCGCCGAACGGCACGTGCGGGAACGTCCCCGCCGACTCGGAGTTGATGTGCAGCACGCCGACCTCCACCCGGTCCACGGCGGACAGCGCGACGCCCAGGTCGCGGGTGAAGATAGCGGCCGACAGCCCGTGGTCGCTGAGGTTCGCCAGGCCGAGCGCCTCCTCCGCGCCGGACGCGCGAACGGCTCCGACGACGGGCCCGAACAGTTCGCTGCGCCAGAAGTCCACGCCGGTGCCCGGCAGGTCGAGCACGGTCGGCGGCACGAACCATCCTTCGCCGGGGTGCGGTTCCGCGCCGGCCAGCGGCCTCGCGCCCTCGCCGACGGCCCGGGTCACGCCGTCGTTCACCCGGTCGCGGGCGGCCGCGCTGACGAGGGGGCCCATGTCGACGCCGGTTTCCATGGGGTCGCCGACGACCAGCCGCGCGGCGCGTTCGGCCACCCGGTCGAGCAGGTCGTCGGCCACGCCGGAGTCGACGATGAGCCGCGAGGTGGCCGTGCACTTCTGCCCGGTGGACCGGAACGCGCCCAGGCACACCTGCTCGGCGGCGTGGTCGAGGTCGGCGTCGGCGAGCACGATGGAGGCGTTCTTGCCGCCCATCTCCGTCTGCACGGGTTTGCCGAGTTCGCCGCAGCGGGCGATGACCGCCCGGCCGACCGCCGTGGAGCCGGTGAACGACACGGCGTCCACGCCGGGGTGGCCGACGATGGCGGAGCCCGCGGCGGCCTCACCGTACACGAGGTTGAGGACGCCGTCGGGCAGGCCGGCCTCGGTCAGCGCCCGCGCCAGCCGGTAGGCGAGCAGCGGCACCAGCGAGGACGGCTTCCACACGACGGTGTTGCCGTGGCTGAGCGCGGGGCCGATCTTCCAGGCGGGGATGGCGATGGGGAAGTTGAACGGCGTGATGAGGCCGGCGACGCCGATCGGCCTGCGGACGACGAGCACGTTCTCGCCGGGGCGCGGGGAGGCGTAGACCTCGCCGTTCTCCCGGTCGGCCTCGGCGGCGTGGTAGCGCAGGATGCGGGCCGCGCCGCGCACTTCGGCGACCGCCTCGGGCAGCGTCTTGCCCTCCTCGCGGGCCAGCTCGGCGCCCCACGCGTCGGCGGCGGCGTCCACGAGGCCGGCGGCGGCGGTGAGCACGGCGGCGCGGGCGTGGTGGGGGGTGGCCGCCCAGCCGGGTGCGGCTCTCCTGGCTGCGGCCACCGCGTGCTCGACCTCGGAGCCGGAGGCGAAGCGCCCGTGTGCCACCACTTCGCCCGGTCGCGCCGGGTTGGTGTCGGCGAATTCCTCGCCGTCCCCCTCGACCCAGCGGCCGTCGATGAGATTCAGAACGTCCATGGTCAACGCACCCTAACCGTGGCATATTGGATTTTCAATATTGGATCCAAAATACGGAGGGGCCATGATCGCACCCACCGAGCTGTTCGCCCTCGACACGCTGCTGACCGAGGAGGAACGCGAGATCAGGACCACGGTCAGGCGCGTCTGCGACCGGGAGATCAGGCCGCACGTCGCCCGCTGGTTCGAGGACGGGGAACTGCCCGCGCGCGAGCTGGCGCGCACGCTGGGCTCGGTCGGCGTGCTCGGCATGCACCTCGACGGCTACGGCTGCGCGGGTATGGGCGCGGTGTCGTACGGGCTGGCCTGCCTGGAGCTTGAGGCGGCCGACTCCGGGCTGCGCAGCCTGGTGTCGGTGCAGGGGTCGCTGGCCATGTACGCGATCTGGAAGTACGGCAGCGAGGACCAGAAGCAGGAGTGGCTGCCCGCGATGGCGGCCGGGGAGCGCATCGGCTGCTTCGGCCTGACCGAGCCCGACTTCGGCTCCGACCCCTCGGGCATGCGCACCACGGCCAAGCGCGAGGGCGGCGACTGGGTGCTGAACGGCACCAAGATGTGGATCACCAACGGCTCCGTGTCGGACGTCGCGGTGGTCTGGGCCCGCACCGACGAGGGCGTCAGGGGTTTCCTGGTCCCCGCGGGCGCGCCCGGATTCACCCTGAACGACGTCAGGCACAAGATCTCGCTGCGCGCCAGCGTGACCAGCGAGCTGGTGCTCGACGGCGTGCGGCTGCCGGCCGAGGCGATGCTGCCGGGCGCCAGAGGCCTGTCCGGGCCGCTGGGCTGCCTGAACGAGGCGCGGTTCGGGATCGTGTTCGGCTCGATGGGGGCCGCGCTCGACTGCCTGGAGACCACGATCGCGTACGCGGGCGACCGCGAGGTGTTCGCCAGGCCGCTCGCCTCCTTCCAGCTCACCCAGGAGAAGCTCGCCGACATGGCACTGGAGCTGGGCAAGGGCCTGTTGCTCGCGGTGCACCTCGGGCGGCTGAAGGAGGCCGGCACGCTCACCCCCGAGCAGGTGAGCGCCGGCAAGCTGAACAACGTGCGCGAGGCCCTGGAGATCGCCAGAAAGTGCCGCACGCTGCTCGGAGCGAACGGCGTCACCCTCGAATACCCGGTGATCAGGCACTCCGTGAACCTGGAGTCCGTGCTGACCTACGAGGGCACGTCGGAGATCCACACGCTGGTGCTCGGGAAGGCGCTCACCGGGATCGGCGCGTTCAGCTGACGGGCCGGTGGTCAGAACGTCTGCCAGGTCGCCTCGGTGACCCGGCAGGGCCCGCCCTGGTGCACCCGCAGCCGCCCCGCCGTCAGGTCGAGCGCGATCGTGGCCAGCGTCTCCCAGCGCTGGTCGATCGGCTGCGACAGGTCGGGATGGGCGCACACGGGCGCGCCCTGCGGCTCGTGGCTGAGCATGGCGAGCGCACGTTCGGTGAGGTCGTCGCCACCGAGCTCAACGGCGTTGTCGCGCAGGTGCCGCAGGCGGGCGTAGGTGCCGGGCCGCTTCGTGGCATGCCGCTCCCCCTCGGCCAGCGCCGGGTCGAGGAAGTGGTTGCAGTGCATCAGGACCCCGCCGGAGTCCGGCGGGACGACCGCGACGCCGGCCGGCGAGATCTCGATCGCGCCCGCGCCCGCGCCGGTCACGGCGGTGATGACGGTGGAGGCCGAGACCGTGGCCGACCGGGCGATCGCGGCGGCCTCCTCGACGGTGGCCGCCTCCTCCAGGATGCGGCGGGCGATCAGGTGCACGGGCACGCCCACCTCGGCGGTGTCGGCGTCGTGGCGCAGGATGTTGAAGTGCACGCCCAGGCCCGCCGTGTTCACCCCGATCTTGGCCAGCGCCCCCGCCTCGGTGAACGTGCGCACGACGTGCCCCGGGCGGGGCTCCAGCTCCCACAACATGGGGGCGTCGCGCAGGTGGTCGTGCCAGTCCCAGGTCTGCACCGTACGCGGCGGCAGGCCGGGACCCGGCAGCACGACGGAGGTCGAGCACTCTCCCTCGCCGCTCGCGTGGACGGCGGCCAGGATCTCGGTCCTGGCGTTGACCACGGCGACCTGCCACGGCTCCAGCCCGGCCCCTGACGCGATCCCGGCCATCTCGTCGGCCAGCCGGGGCGCCCACGCGGCGCTGCGGTCGAGCGCCTGCTCGCCCCACGTGCGGACCTGCTCGGAGGTGGCGCCCGCGACCTTGAACAGGTCGGTGTAGCCATCGAGGTTGGCGGCGATGGCCGCGCGGCGGCGGGACCCGAGCTCCTCGCCGCGTGCGTGGGGTTCGCTCTGGCTGGACGTAAAAGTAGGAAATGTCATGATCTGACCCTCAGCCCTGTCCCTCCGCCTGTCCACCGGCCCGCCCAC
>NZ_JAAAHR010000104.1:0-33527 GCF_009908215.1 Nonomuraea sp. K271
CAATTCTGAGACTGCAAGCGGTTGTGTTTGTCGGTTTCATGGGGTTACGGCGGTTATGGCGGGAAGGAAACACCCGGTTACATTCCGAACCCGGAAGTTAAGCTTCTCTGCGCCGATGGTACTGCACTCGGGAGGGTGTGGGAGAGTAGGTCGCCGCCGGACAGTTTTTGTAGGGGCTCCACGCTTGAGGCGTGGAGCCCCTTTTTGCGTTGGGGGGTGTCCAGGTCGGGCCGCGTCGTGAGCGGTGACTGCGGTCAGTAAGGTTGATGGTGTGGATTATCGTGCGGTAGAACGCGCGATCATGGAGCGTGGCGTCGAGTGGGATTTCGAGCCGACGCTCGACAGGATCGCGGCCCTTCTTGATGTGCTCGGCTCCCCGCAGCGGGCGTACCCCGTCATGCACATCGCGGGCACCAACGGCAAGACGAGCACGGCGCGGCTGGCGGAGGCGCTCCTGCGGGAGCGCAACCTGAGGGTGGGGCGGTTCACCAGCCCGCACCTGGTGTCGATGCGCGAGCGCATCACCGTTGACGGTGCGCCGCTGAGTGAGGAACGGTTCGCCGAGGTTTACGAGGAGATCATCCCGTACGTCGAACTGACCGACACGCAGGGGCGGCGCATCCAGTTCTTCGAGTTGCTGACGGCGATGGCGTTCGCGGCGTTCGCCGACACGCCTGTCGATGTCGCCGTCGTCGAGGCCGGAATGGGCGGGTCCTGGGACGCCACCAACGTCGCGGACGGCACCGTGTCGGTGATCACCCCCATCTCGCTCGACCACATCGACCGGCTCGGGCCTGACATCCCCAGCATCGCCGCGGAGAAGGCGGGCATCATCAAAACCGGCTCCACGGCCGTGTTCGCGCAGCAGGAACTGCCGGCCGCCGAGGTGCTCATGCGGCGCGCTGCCGAGGTGGGCGCCGTCGTGGCGCGGGAGGGGCTCGAGTTCGGGGTGCTCAACCGTGAGGTGGCGCTCGGCGGGCAACTGCTGACGTTGCGCGGGCTGAAGGGCGTCTACGACGAGGTCTACCTGCCGCTACACGGCGCTCATCAGGCAGGGAACGCCGTCTGCGCGCTGGCCGCCGTGGAGGCGCTGACCGGCGGCGACGACCCGCTCGACATCGACCTCGTACGCCAGGCGTTCTCGGAGGTCGCCTCGCCGGGGCGGATGGAGGTCGTGCGACGCACACCGGCGGTCGTGGTCGACGCCGCCCACAACGCCGCCGGCATGCAGGCCACGTTGGAGGCGCTGCACGAGGCGTTCGACTTCGCCAAGGTCGTCGGCGTGGTCGCGGTCATGCGTGACAAGGACGTCGACGCGCTGCTTGATCTGCTCGAGCCGGTGCTCGACCAGATCATCGTCACGCGCAACTCCTCTCCCCGGTCCATGACGGCGCAGGAGCTGGCGTCACTGGCGGAGCGGATTTTCGGCGAGGAGCGCGTGCACGTCGTCGAACGCCTCGACGACGCCATCGACAAGGGCATCGGCATCGCCGACGCCGAGGGAGAGTTCAGCGGCACCGGAGTGCTCATCACGGGGTCCGTGGTCACCGCGGGCGATGCGCGACTGCTGATGAAGGCAGACGGCTCGTGATGAACTTCGAGGTCACCCCGGGAATGCGGCGGCTCGGCGCCAGCGTCCTCGGCATGGAGGCGATCGTCGCCGGGCTGATCACGCCCGTGGCGATCAGCGTCGGTGGGATCCGACCCTGGCTGGCGGTCACGGTCGGCATCGGCCTGGCCGTGCTCTGCGTGCTCGCCGCGGGCCTGCTCAAGAAGCCTTTCGGCTACGTGCTCGGCAGCGTCGTACAAGTGCTGGCCATCTGCACGGGGTTCCTCGTGCCGGCGATGTTCTTCCTCGGCGCCATCTTCGCAGCGCTCTGGATCACCGCAATTATCGTCGCTCGCCGTGTCGAAGGCGCTACTACCCGCTAAAGTCGGCCTACATGGCCGTCCCCCCGATCCAGCGGTCGCCGCACCCGGCTGGCCCCAGACTTCCATGGCTGCTCGATGCCGTGCTCGGGCTGCTCGTCGTGGCCGCTCTGCCACTGGCGCTCGTCGCGATCCCCAACACGCTCTCCGTCGTCGCCAAGCTTCTGCCGGGCGACATCGACCAGGTCGGGCTCATGCGCACTCACGGGCTCGCCCTGCCCGCGCTGGTGCTCACCGCGCCGCTCGCCTCCGTCGCGTTGCGCCGGGTGAAGGCCGCGCACCTGCTTCTCGCCGGGCTGACGCTGGTGGCGCTGTCCGAGGCCGCGGGCGGATACGCGGGCTCTGAGCTGCTGGTCGGAGCGGTTCGGGTGGTGCGCGGCGTCGGCGCGGGCCTGATCGTGCCCGCCACGCTCGCGGCCGTCTGGGATCGGGCGCCGGTGTTGCGCGCCCTGTGGGCCGGCATGTTCGGCCTGAGCCTGCTCACGGCCCAGGCGTTGGCGCTCTGGCCGCTCGACGCGGTGAGCAGCTGGAAGGTGACGTTGCAGCCCTACCCGTTGGTGACGGGCGTGGCGCTCGCTCTGGCCGCCGTCCACCTCGTCGGGTGGATGACGCTCAGGCCGCCTTCCACGCCGGAGGCCGAGGGGGAGGAACGCGGCAGGCTGCTGCTGGCCGTCGCGCCCGCGGCGGGCATCGCGATCATGGCGATCAGCACGGCGAATGAAGGGTGGCGGGCTGTCCCGGTGATCGCGCTGGCCGGGCTGGCCGTCGTCGGGCTGCTGGTGCTGGCCTCGTTCGGGCCGCCGCGGAACCGTACGCTCTCGTACTCGATGGTGGCGGTGGGCGTCGTGCTCGTGCCGAGCGCTGCGCAGGTGACGCTTATGGAGATGGGCGGGCTCGGCGGGCCAGGGCTGCGCGGGTTGTGGATCCCGTTCGCGCTGGCCGGGGTGTTCGCCGTCGCGGCCGCGGTGGCGGTGCGGCTGTACGCCGGGGTCGCCGCGCGGTGGCTGGTGCCTTTGGGGTTGCTGGCCATGGTCGCCGGCTTGTGCGCGGTCCGGCTGGTCGTGCCGTCCGCTGACGGGTTGGTGCTCGTGGTGCCGTTCACGCTGCTCGCTGCCGGTGCGGCGGTGGCGTTGACGGCGGCGTTGCAGGACGTGGGTTTCGGGGCGGCGGTCTACGGGCTGTCGTTGTGCTGTGCCGGGGTGCTGGCGGGTTTCCTGCTGGGCACCGGGGTGCAGATGACGATGCTCGACGGGGTGCGTTCGGCGCAGGAACTGGTCGACCGCTTCGTCGGGGCGCTGCACTGGTGGGCGCTGATCGGTGGTTTCCTGCTGGTCGTGGTGATCGCGCTCGCCTCGGTGATGGCTTGGCGCCCGGTGAAGGAGGAGACGCCGCCCCCGCGTGGCACGCAGGAGGCCGGCGCGGCGGAGCCGCCCTGCGCCGGAGGATTCGCTGGCGAGGAGCCTCCGACAGGGGCGCCCCAGTCGGCGTTCGACACGGTTCGGCCGCGGTGGGGTGACGAGCGGCGGCCCGAGCCGCCCGCGGTGCCGCCACAGGCGCATTCTCCCGAGGACACGGCCTCCGCGTAGCGAAACGAGGGCGCGGCGCGGGACGGTAAGCTGAGGGCCCCGCCATTCGGCGCGTGATTCCGTGTCCCGCGGAGCGTTCACCGGGCGAGGCCCGGTGCCTGTCGCCGCGTCCCATTCTGTTCGAAGGAGAACTCCAAGTGTCCGAGCGCACTCTTGTCCTGATCAAGCCCGACGGGGTCAAGCGCGGCCTCATCGGTGACGTGATCGCCCGCGTGGAGCGCAAGGGCCTCAAGGTCGTGGCGATGGACCTGCGCACCCTCGACGCCGACACCGCGAAGGCTCACTACGCCGAGCACTCCGAGCGGCCCTTCTTCGGCGAACTCGTCGAGTTCATCACCTCGGGGCCGCTCGTCGCCATGGTGCTCGAGGGCCCGCGCGCGATCGAGGCCTTCCGCGCGCTGGCCGGCGCCACCGACCCGGTCAAGTCGGCCCCCGGCACGATCCGTGGCGACCATGCCCTCGAGATCGGCGAGAACGTCGTGCACGGCTCCGACTCGCCCGAGTCGGCCGCCAGGGAGATCAAGATCTTCTTCCCGGACCGCTTCTGATCGGTTCAGCCTTTCCCGTCGTGCCCGCGCAGCTTTTCGTTGCGCGGGCACGTGGTGTTCCGGCCCATTTCTTTACTGTGGCACGGGCAGGGTTTTGTCGGGGGGTTCTCGTATCTTTGCTCGCGGTTGGGTGTTGAGACGTTCCCGCGGCCTGTCGGATGTTGTGGTGCAATCCGGGCAAAATTGCGGTTGAGCTAGGGGCTGGAGATTTTTGTGGGGCGCGGGGGCTCATTGCGCCCATCGGTGGGTACGTCACGTTACGATTCGAATTCGATCCGTAGTCATTCGCATTGGACGTTACGGAGGGCTCCGTTCCCCATGGGCAGCAAGCTCGCGTTTCTCGGCCGCGACATGGCGGTCGACCTGGGCACCGCAAACACGTTGGTTTACGTGCGCGGCCGGGGCATCGTGCTAAACGAGCCGTCAGTCGTAGCGATCAACACCGCCACCGGGAAGATCGTGGCGGTCGGCATCGAGGCCAAGCGGATGATCGGCCGCACGCCTGGCAACATCGTCGCCGTCCGTCCGCTCAAGGACGGTGTGATCGCCGACTTCGATGTCACTGAGCGGATGTTGCGATATTTCATCCAAAGAGTGCATCGACGCCGCCACCTCGCCAAGCCGCGCATCATCATCGCCGTGCCCAGCGGCATCACCAGCGTCGAGCAGCGCGCGGTGAAGGAGGCGGGATACCAGGCGGGCGCCAGGAAGGTCTACATCATCGAGGAGCCCATGGCCGCCGCCATCGGCGCGGGGCTGCCGGTGCACGAGCCGACCGGAAACATGGTGGTCGACGTCGGCGGGGGCACCACCGAGGTGGCCATCATCTCGATGGGCGGCGTGGTCACCAGCCAGTCGATCCGGATCGGCGGCGACGAGCTCGACCAGGCGGTGATCACGTTCGCGAAGAAGGAATACTCGCTGATGCTCGGCGAGCGCACGGCTGAGGAGATCAAGATGGCGATCGGCTCGGCCTGCCCCGACGGCGAGGAGTCGCACGCGGAGATCCGCGGCCGCGACCTGGTCAGCGGGTTGCCAAAGACGATCATCGTGTCCAGCGAAGAGATCAGGAAGGCCACCGAGGAGCCGGTCAACGCGATCGTCGACGCGGTCAAGACCACGCTCGACAAGTGCCCGCCCGAGTTGTCGGGCGACATCATGGACCGCGGCATCGCGCTCACCGGCGGGGGCGCCCTCCTCAGGGGGCTGGACGAGCGGGTCAAGGCGGAGACGGGCATGCCTGTGCACCTCGTCGACAACGCGCTCGACTCGGTCGCCATCGGCTCGGGCAAGTGCGCGGAGGAGTTCGAAGCGCTTCAGCAGGTCCTGGTTCCGGAGTCGCGACACTGATGAGAGATTCGAACCGTGCCCGACTGATCCTGGGAGTGCTGCTGGCGGCGGCGCTGGTCATCCTGACCGTCGACCACCGCACGGGCGACAACTCGCCGCTGCACCCGCTGCGCGCGGCCGGGGCTTACGTGTTCGGCACGGCGGAGCAACTCGGCGGCGGGGTCGTACGCCCCATCGGCGGGTTCGTGCAGGCGCTGGTCGCAGCGCCCGCCGCTCAGGAACGCATCGACGCGCTCAAGGCGGAGAACGCCAAGCTGCGGGCCGGGGTGCTGGCCGGCGAACTCGACTCCGACCGGGCCGAGGAGCTCAAGGACATGCTCGGCCTGGCCGGTACGGGCGGATACAAGGTGGTGCCGGCGAACGTCGTCGCCCGGCGGGGCGCGCCTGGCTTCGAGGACGCGGTGCAGATCGACGTGGGCACCCGTGATGGCGTACACACCGAGATGACCGTGATCAACGGCGAGGGGCTGATCGGGCGAGTCATCCGCGCGTCGGCGCACAGCTCGACGGTGGTGCTGATCAGCGATCCCGCCTCAGCCGTGGGGGCGCGGCTGGAAGGGGCCAAGGAGATCGGCGTCGTGCACGGAGTCGGGGAGCACGGGCGGCTCGTGCAGTTCCGGCTGCTCGACTCGACCGCGGCGCTGACCAGGGGCGGGCGCATCGTGAGCTTCGGATCGCAACACGGGAGGCCTTATGTGGCCGGGGTGCCCGTCGGGGTGATCGAAAGGGTGGAGTCGACGCCGGGAGAGCTGACGCGCATCGCCTACGCCAGGCCGTACGCGGATCTGACGGCTCTCGATGTGGTCGGTGTGGTGGTGGAGGCGCCCAAGCGTGACCCGCGTGATGCGGTGCTGCCCCCCAAGGAGAAGGAGCGGTGACCGGGGCACCGGGAGGGGCGACGGCCCTGGCACCGGGAGCGCATGCGGCGCCGGGTGAGGCGATCGCTCTGGTGCCGGACGCGGGGACGCCTTCGGGCGGTCCTTTCACGAGATCGGGTGTGCACGCCTCTTGTGGTGTGGCCCGGGCAGGGTTCGGCCGATGGGCTTGTGGTGAGGCTTCGGCGGAGGTGAGGGCGGCTTCTGGTGGGACGCTCGCCGGGCCGGGTGTGGACGCCGGTGGGGAGGGGGCGCGGTGATCGGGGGCGTGTCCGTACTGATCGCGCTGCTGGCGCAGGTCATGCTGGTCAACCGGCTGCCGCTGCCCGCCGGGGGCGCGCCTGACCTGGTATTGCTCGCCTTGATCGGGACGGCACTGTCGCGGGGGCCGGCATCGGGCGCGATGCTCGGCTTCTTCACCGGGCTGCTGGTCGACGTCATGCCGCCGACCGCGCACCTGCTCGGTCAGTACGCGTTCGTGCTGGCGCTCGTCGGATACGTCGCCGGGCACGGCGCGGGCGGTCAGGTGACCACGGTCGTGTTGTGCGTGCTGATGGCGCCGCTGCTCGCGGCCGGCGTGGGCGGGCTGATCTCTGATCCCCGGGTGACGATGTCCACGCTGACCGAGCAGGTGCCCGTCACCGTCGTCTACACGCTGCTGGTGTCGCCGATCGTGATCTGGATGACCGCGCGTGCCGGGCGGACGAGGTTCTCGACATGATCAGGATGCGGGCCCGGCTGCTGGTGCTGCACGTCCTCGTGCTGACGCTGCTCGTCGTGCTGGCCATGCGGTTGTGGCAGGTGCAGGTGGTGCGCGGGCAGGAGTTCGTGACGCGGGCGACGGAGACGAGGACGCGCACCGTGATCGTGCCGGCCGTTCGGGGGCAGATCCTCGACTCGTCCGGCCGGCCGCTGGTGCGCAACAAGACCGCGCTGGTCGTGTCCGTGGACCGTACGAGGCTTTCGAGGATGCCTGACGGCGGTGTGAAGGTGCTGCGCAAGTTGTCCGCGGTGCTCGACAGGCCGGTGGCGCAGTTGCAGCAGCGCATCACGCCGTGCGGTCCCGGGATCGCGAAGCCGTGCTGGACCGGGTCGCCGTACCAGCCGGTTCCGCTGGACGAGAAGGTCGACACGCGTGAGGCGCTGCAGATCCTCGAACGGCAGGAGGAGTTTCCCGGGGTGACGGCGGAGATCCACTCCGTCAGGCAATATCCGGGAGGCAGGGCCGGAGCCCAGATGCTCGGCTACCTTCAGCCCGTCACCGAGGCGGAGCTGGAGAAACGCGAAGGGCTCAAGGCCAGCTTCTCCGGGGTGGACCTGGTCGGGCGCGACGGACTCGAATACGTCTACGACGAGGCGCTGCGCGGCAAGGCGGGGCTGCGCAGGGTGCAGGTCGACCGGATGGGCAAGGCGCTCGGCGTCGAGGAGCAGACCACTCCCATCGCGGGCGACCACCTGGTCACCAGCATCGACTCGCGCGTACAGAACGTGGTGGAGAAGGCGCTCGCGCGGGCGATGAAGGCGGCGCCGTCAGCCGACGGCGGGGCCGGGGTGGTGCTCGACGCCCGCAGCGGGCGGGTCGTGGCGCTGGCCAGCGCCCCCGGGTACGATCCCGCGATCTGGGCGGGCGGGATCTCGGCCCGCGGATACCAGCGGCTGATGTCGGAGAAGTCCGGCAAGCCGCTCGTGTCGCGGGCGATCAACGGCCAGTTCGCGCCTGGTTCGACGTTCAAGGTCTCGTCGGTGGCCTCCATGTTGCGCGCCGGCTACCCGCTCAACGGCAATTACAGCTGTCCCGGCTCCGTCATGGTGGGCGGACGGGCGTTCAACAACTTCCGGGGCATTCCTCTGGGCACGCTCGACCTGCACATGGCGCTGGTCAAGTCATGCGACACGATCTTCTACCAGGCGGCGTTCGAGCAGTACACGAAGGACGGCGGCCGCAGCCCGAAGAAGACACCGAAGGAGGTGTTCGCCAACGTCGCGCGGGCCTTCGGCTTCGGCAGTCCGACGGGCATCGACCTGCCCGGCGAGTCGTCCGGGCGCATTCCCGACCGGGCCTGGAAGAAGGACCTGTGGAACCGCACCAGCGCGGTCAACTGCGAGCGGTCGCGCAAGGGCTACCCGGAGATCAAGGACCGTGCGCGGGCGGAGTTCCTGAAGCGTCTCGCGCTGGAGAACTGCACCGAGGGTTTCCTCCTGCGGCCGGGCGACGCCGCCAACTTCTCCATCGGCCAGGGCGACGTGCTGGTGACGCCGCTGCAGCTGGCCAGGGCGTACATGGCGCTGGTGACCGACGGAAAGGTGCGCAGCCCGCGCATCGGGTGGGCTCAGGTCCGGCCCGACGGCAAGGTGGTCAAGACGATCGACGTGCCGGTGGTCGGCAAGCTGCCGCTCAGCGAGAAGGAGCGGCGCTACATCAAGAACGCGCTGAGCCAGGTGCCCTCCGACGGCACCGCCGCGGGGGCCTTCGCCGGGTTTCCGATGAACAAGGTTCGCATCGGCGGCAAGACCGGCACCGCCGAGGTCTGGGGCAAGAAGGACACCGCGTGGTTCGCGTCGTTCGCGCCCACCCAGAACCCGCAATACGTCGTGGTCGTCATGATCTCCCAGGGTGGGATGGGCGGCTCGGCGGCGGCGCCGGCCGCGCGCGAGATCTACGAGGGCATCTACGGCATCAAGCGGCCCCCGGCGGTGCCCGGCGGCCGGTTGACGACGCGGCTGCCGGCGTTCGCGCCTGACGGAACGGTGGCACGAGGATGACGGGCCGCACGGCCGCCGTCCGGCGTCCCTCGCTGCTGCGGCGGGTGGCGGGCGAGCACTCGGCCGTGCGACGCTTCGACGGGCTCATGCTGGTCGCCGTGGCGGGGTTGTGCGTGATCGGCACCTTGCTGGTGTGGTCGTCCACCAGGACCTGGGCGCCGGGCTCGACGGGACTGGTCAAGAAACACCTGCTCAACCAGGCGCTCGGCGTGGTGTTGTGCGGCATCGTGGCCTCGATCGACCACCGGGCGATGCGGGCCTACGCGCCGCTGGTGTTCCTGACCTCCCTGGTGGGGCTTGGACTGGTGATCACCCCGTTGGGGGCGACGATCAACGGGTCGCACTCGTGGATCCTGCTCGGCGGCGGGTTCGCGGTGCAGCCGTCGGAGTTCGCCAAGGTGGGCCTGCTGCTCATCACGGCGATGTTGCTGGCGCAGCCGGCTGAGGGCTCCGACCGGCCGCGCGGGTTCGACGTCGTGCTGGCGCTGCTCGCCGCGGCGCTCACGATCGGGCTGGTGATGCTCCAGCCCGACCTCGGCACGGCGATGGTGCTGGCAGTGATCGCGGCGTCCGCGCTGATCATCGCGGGGGTGCGCAAACGGTGGATCGCGGCGCTGACGACGGTGGCGGGCGCCGCCGTGTTCGCGGTGTTCTACTTCCAGTTGCTGGAGCCGTACCAGGTGGCGCGGTTCACCGCGTTCGTCGATCCCAGCGTGGATCCGCGAGGGGTGGGCTACAACAGCACGCAGTCGCTGATCGCGATCGGGTCGGGGCAGCTCCTGGGCAAAGGGCTGCTGGGCGGCGGGCAGACGACCGGGCGGTTCGTGCCGGAGCAGCACACCGACTTCATCTTCACGGTGGCGGGGGAGGAGTTCGGGTTTCTCGGGTCCGTCACCGTGGTGCTGCTGCTCGGCGTGGTGCTGCTGCGCGGGCTGAAGATCGCCAGGCAGTGCGAGGACCGGTTCGGGACGCTGGTCGCGGGGACGATCGTGTGCTGGTTCGCGTTCCAGATGTTCATCAACGTGGGCATGACGATCGGGATCATGCCGATCACCGGGCTTCCGCTGCCGTTCGTGTCGTACGGCGGCACGGCCACGTTCGCCAATCTCATCGCCGTCGGCCTGCTGCAGGCCATCAGGGTGCGCGGTCATTCGTTCGACTGAAGGCCTCCTGGCGGATTTCTGCACCGGGGCCCGGACCTGCCACCGCCTGAACGCCGCTACCCTTGACGGTATGCCTGTCGAGTCGATTTTCCACCGCCTGGAAGCGTTGCTGCCGAAGGTGCAGAAACCGATCCAGTACGTCGGGGGCGAGCTCAACTCGACCGTCAAGGACTGGGACTCCGCCGACGTGCGGTGGGCGTTGATGTATCCCGACGCCTACGAGGTCGGGCTGCCCAACCAGGGCGTCGCGATCCTCTACGAGATCCTCAACGAGCTGCCGGGCACGCTGGCCGAGCGCACTTACGCGGTCTGGCCCGATCTCGAGGCGCTCATGCGAGCCGAGGGCGTCCCGCAGTTCACCGTCGACGCGCACCGGCCGGTGCGCGCCTTCGACGTGCTCGGGGTGTCGTTCTCGACCGAGCTCGGTTACACCAACATGCTGACCGCGCTCGATCTGGCCGGCATTCCGCTGACGGCGGCCGACAGGGGCGACGACGACCCGATCGTGCTCGCGGGGGGCCACGCGGCCTTCAACCCTGAGCCGATCGCCGACTTCCTCGACGCGGCCGTGCTCGGCGACGGGGAGCAGATCGCCATCGCCATCTCCGAGGTCGTCCGCGAGTGGAAGGCCGAGGGCCGTCCCGGTGGCCGTGACGAGCTGCTGACGCGGCTCGCCGAGTCGGGCGGCGTCTACGTGCCCAAGTTCTACGACGTCGACTACCACCCTGACGGCCGGATCAAGCGAGTCGCGCCCAACAGGACCGACGTGCCGTGGCGGGTGCACAAGCACACCGTGATGGACCTCGACGAGTGGCCCTACCCGAAGAAGCCGCTGGTCCCGTTGGCGGAGACGGTGCACGAGCGGTTCAGCGTGGAGATCTTCCGCGGTTGCACGCGCGGTTGCCGGTTCTGCCAGGCCGGCATGATCACCCGGCCGGTGCGCGAGCGTTCGATCACCACGATCGGCGCCATGGTGGAGAACGGCGTCAAGGAGTCCGGCTTCAACGAGGTCGGGCTGCTGTCGTTGTCGTCCGCCGACCACTCCGAGATCGGCGAGGTCGCCAAGGGCCTGGCCGACCGCTACGAAGGCACCAACACCTCGCTGTCATTGCCCTCGACCAGGGTCGACGCGTTCAACATCGACCTGGCCAACGAATTCTCCAGGAACGGCAGGCGCTCGGGCCTGACGTTCGCGCCCGAGGGCGGCTCCGAGCGCATGCGCAAGGTGATCAACAAAATGGTCACCGAGGAAGACCTGATCCGCACCGTCACCACGGCCTACTCTCAGGGGTGGCGGCATGTCAAGCTCTACTTCATGTGTGGACTGCCCACCGAGCAGGACGAAGACGTGCTCGGCATCGCCGACCTGGCCAAGAAGGTCATCAAGGCGGGCCGGGAGATCACCGGCAGTCGTGACATCCGCTGCACGGTGTCCATCGGCGGCTTCGTGCCCAAGCCGCACACGCCGTTCCAGTGGGCGCCCCAGGCCGACCACGAGACCGTCGACCGGAGGCTCAAGGCGCTGCGCGACTCGCTGAGAGGCGACAAGCAGTACGGCAAGGCCATCGGCTTCCGCTACCACGACGGCAGACCCTCGATCGTCGAGGGGTTGCTCTCGCGCGGCGACCGCCGCGTGGGCGCCGTGATCCGCGCCGTCTGGGAGAGCGGCGGCAGGTTCGACGGCTGGAGCGAGCACTTCTCGTACGAGCGCTGGATGGCGGCGGCCGAGCAGGCCGGTGTCGACGTCGACTGGTACACCACGCGCGAGCGCGAAGAGAACGAAGTGCTTCCGTGGGACCACCTCGACGCCGGACTCGACCGTGAGTGGCTCTGGCAGGACTGGCAGGAGGCCGTTTCCGGCAGTGAGGTCGAAGACTGCCGCTGGACGCCATGCTACGACTGCGGGGTCTGCCCCACCATGGGGACGGAGATTCAGATAGGTCCTACCGGGCGAAAACTCCTTCCTTTGACGGTGGTCTAGCGCGCTCAGTGGGCAAGGCGTGTCACGGCGTACACGCACACACGTCAGCGCGGCTTATCCTGAGTGGTAGGAACTCTTACAAGGGAAGGACGACACAGCTCTGAAACCTGTTCCCGAAGGGCCTCCGCCCGCGCCTACGGTGCAGCGCCTGCGTGTGCGTTACGCCAAGCGCGGCCGCCTGCGCTTCACCAGCCACCGCGACATCTCGCGGGCCGTCGAGAGAGCGGTCCGCCGTGCCGGCATTCCGGTGGCCTACAGCGCGGGCTTCTCGCCTCACCCGAAGATCTCCTACGCGGGCGCGGCGCCGACCGGCGTCGCCAGCGAAGCCGAATACCTCGAGCTCGGTGTTACCACGCCGTGCGTTCCGGACGAGGTCAAGTCCGGACTCGACCGGTCGTTGCCGCCCGGGCTCGACGTGCTCGACGTTGTGGAGGCGGGGCCTGGTGGTCTGGCCGACCGCTTGGAGGTCTCCGACTGGGAGGTGCGGCTGCCCGGTGCCGATCGCGAGCTCGCCCAGGTGGCGGCGGAGAAGTTCCTCGCGGCGAGCACGGTGGACGTCGAGCGCCTCACCAAGAAGGGCCCCCGCCGTTTCGACGCGCGGGAGGCGGTCCTGAGGCTCGTGGTGTCCGAGGGAACAGACAGAACCGCAGCTCAGGTGCATGGACGACCGTGTGTCATACTGCGCATGGTTGTTCGGCACATGACGCCTGCCGTTCGACCCGACGATGTGCTCACAGGGCTGCGCCTTGTGGCCGACTTCGCGCCGCCGGTTCCCCCCGAGGTGACCAGGCTGGCGCAGGGGCCGCTCGACGCCAGCACCGGTGCGCTTGCCGACCCGCTCGACCTGGACCGCGACACGACGCGCGGCGGCGAGGCGGGACCGGCGGGTGAGCACGTCGCCGGTTAAGGAAGTGCCCTGCGCGAGCCGGGCACGACCGTTGACAGGACTTGGCGCCGGCGCTCCCTCATCGGGGGAGCCGGCGGACAACGAGACACGAGGGCTCCTGCGCGGCGCGGCGACGCGCCCGGGAGCTGACGGGAGAGCGCCCGCATGCTCGACAACGAGCCCAACGCCGGGGCCACTGGCCCTGACGGGGAGACAATTGAACAGCCCGAGGTGACCAGGCGTCGCCGTTCCGCCAGCCGGCCCGCGGGTCCGCCGCCGGAGCCCGACGAGCCGACCTCCGTCCCGGTCACCGTCGTAGCCGCGCAGGCGGCGCCGTCGGTGGCCGAGGTGCAGCCGGTGCAGATCAACGCCGTACAGCGTGCCGCCGGTGAGCCCGCACCCGAGATCCTCGCGGAGGCCGCCGACACGGCGGCCGCGCGTGCGAACGCCGCGGATCTTCCCGGCGGCGCGGGGGAGGTCGCTGGAGGGCCGGGCCCGGCCAATGCCGCCAACGGCGACACTTCCACCGCCACAGGTGACGCCGGTGCAGCCGCTACGACCGCGTCCGACGCCGGTGCCGCGGCCACGACCGCGTCCGATGCCGGTGTGGCCGACTCGCAGAGTGCCGGCGGCGCGGTCGCCGGAGCTCCTGAGACGGGCGGTGAGGCGACGAGCGTCGCCGCTGCCAACGGCACGGGTGCAGGTGCGCCGCAGAGCCCGGCCGAGGAGAAGCCCAAGAGGACCACGCGGACCCGGTCCACGGCGACGACGACGCGCCGGCGTACGACGAAGAAAGCCGCGGAGGAGCTGGCCGACGAGGCGGGAGCGCTCCCCGAGAGCGCGGCGCCCGCCGAGGAGGCTCCGCCGAAGCGGCGCAGGACCCGCAAGAAGGCGGAGCCCGAAGCCGCGGTCGATGCGGGTCAGGATGACGTGACCTCCTCCACCGGCGGCGCGGTCGCGGTGGGAGCGCCCACAGGGGGCAGCGAGGCCGCCGCCCCGTTCGGTACGGACGAGGACTCCGGTGGCCGGGACACCGAGGACCTGGCAGCCGATGTCGCCGCCGTGGCGGCGGGCGAGGCCGAGGTCTCACAGGCCGGCGCAGGTACGGTGGCGCAGGGCGAGGACACGCGGGCCACCGCGGCCGGGGTCGAGCGTTCCGGCGGTGACGTCGAGACGGCGCTCTTCGCGTCCGCCCAGGCCGCAGAGGACGATGAGGACACCGAGGACACCGAGGACATCATCGAGATCCTGCCCGAGGACGAGCCGCTCGACGACGAACCCGCGGGGGAGGACCTCGACGAGGACGTCGACCGCCCGAGCCTGCTCGCCGACCCGTTCGGGCTGACCGCGCGCCGGCAGAACGAGCCGGGTGCCGCGTTCCAGCGGCCCGCGGCCATCTTCGCGCCGCTGTTCCAGGCGCCCGACCCCAGCAAGGCCAAGCCCGCCGCCACCCGGCGGGCCGGGCCGCCGCAGCCGGTCGCCGACGAGCCCGAGGAAGCCGAGGAGGCCGAGGAACCGGTCGACGAGACGGCGACCGAGGACGAGCCGGACACCGACACCTCCGACGAGCAGGAGGAGGAGGGCGGCGGCCGTCGCCGTCGCCGCCGGCGCGGCGGCAGGGGCCGCGGCAAGTCGCGCGAGCGCGACGAGTCGGAGGACGGCGAGGAGCAGGAGGAGGACTCCGAGGACGGGCAGGGCGAGGAAGCCCAGGAAGAGGAGAGCTCCGGTTCGCGCCGGCGCCGCAGGCGTCGCCGCCGCGGCACGGACGAGGCCGTGGAACCGGCGGGTGACGACCCCCCGAACACGGTGGTGCGCATCCGCGCGCCGCGCTCGGGACGTTCGGCAGGGCTCGACACCGCCACCGACGGCGTGCAGAGCGTGCGCGGCTCGACCAGGCTCGAGGCCAAGAAGCAGCGCCGCCGCGAGGGGCGCGAGCTCGGGCGCAGGCGCCCGCCGATCATCACGGAGTCGGAGTTCCTGGCCCGCCGCGAGTCCGTCGACCGGATGATGGTGGTGCGCAGGCAGGGCGACCGCACCCAGATCGCGGTGCTGGAGGACGGCGTGCTCGTCGAGCACTACGTCAACCGCGAGGCCAGCCAGTCCTACGTCGGCAACGTCTACCTCGGCAAGGTGCAGAACGTGTTGCCCTCGATGGAGGCGGCCTTCGTCGACATCGGCAAGGGCAGGAACGCCGTCCTGTACGCCGGTGAGGTGAACTTCGACACGGCCGGTCTCGAAGGCCAGCCGAAGCGCATCGAGTCGGCGCTGAAGTCGGGGCAGTCGGTGCTCGTCCAGGTCACGAAGGACCCGATCGGGCACAAGGGCGCGCGGCTCACGTCGCAGATCAGCCTGCCGGGCCGTTACCTGGTGTACGTACCCGACGGGTCGATGACCGGCATCAGCCGCAAGCTGCCCGACAAAGAGCGCGCGCGGCTCAAGAGCATCCTGAAGAAGGTCATGCCGGAGAACGCCGGCGTGATCGTGCGCACGGCCGCCGAGGGCGCCTCCGAGGACGAGCTGGCCCGTGACGTGGCCCGCCTGTCCGCGCAGTGGGAGAACATCCAGAAGAAGGCCAAGTCGGCGAGCCCGCCCGAGCTGCTGTCCGCCGAGCCCGACCTGACGATCAGGGTCGTGCGCGACGTCTTCAACGAGGACTTCACCTCGCTGGTCGTGCAGGGCGAGGGAGCCTGGGACACCGTCGACGAGTACGTGAAGTACGTCGCGCCGCATCTGGGCGAGCGCCTGTCGAAGTGGGACGCCGCTCAGGGCGACGTGTTCGAGTCGTACCGGATCGACGAGCAGCTCGCCAAGGCGCTGGAGCGCAAGGTGTGGCTGCCGAGCGGCGGCTCCCTGGTGATCGACCGCACTGAGGCGATGACCGTCGTCGACGTCAACACCGGCAAGTTCACCGGCCAGGGCGGCAACCTCGAGGAGACCGTCACGCGCAACAACCTGGAGGCGGCCGAGGAGATCGTCCGCCAGCTCAGGCTCCGCGACATCGGCGGCATCATCGTCATCGACTTCATCGACATGGTGCTCGAGTCCAACCGGGACCTGGTGCTGCGGCGCATGCTGGAGTGCCTGGCGCGCGACAGGACCAAGCACCAGGTGGCCGAGGTGACCTCGCTGGGCCTGGTCCAGATGACCCGTAAGCGGGTCGGCCAGGGGCTGCTGGAGGCGTTCTCGACGGTCTGCGACTGCTGCAACGGGCGCGGTCTGATCATCTCCACGGAGCCCGTGGAGACCAAGCCGGAACCGCGCGGCACGCAGAGCAAGATGGCCGTCGAGAAGGCGGTCGCCGACAAGGTTTCCGCGGCGAAGGACTCCGGCAACCGTGATACTGTGACCGGTGCGCTTGAAGAAGTCCCCGCTGAGGACGACCAAGCCAGTCAGACTTCCGGCAGGGGGCGGAGACGCTCCCGCCGAGCCAAGTCAGCCGAGTAACCTCGGCAGGCTTCCGACGTTCCGTCCGGTTCGCCTAGGGCGCCGTTAATCCGGTACCCTGGTGAATCGGTGCGTCAGGTGACGTGCCCTGTTGGCGCGCTTACTCGGTTCGTCGGTTGGACAGGCCGAATGACAGGCGCAGCATTCGGAGTCAGCGGTCATTCCCGCGCGGGGTGGCCGGGATCTCAGTGCAGTGCAACAGTGAGTCAGTAGAAGGGTTCCGCGGTGTACGCGATCGTTCGTTGCGGCGGCAGGCAGCAGAAGGTCTCCGTCGGTGACGTCCTCGAGGTGGACAAGGTCGCCGGCGAGGTCGGCTCTTCGGTTTCGCTGCCGACGGTGCTCGTCGTCAACGACGGCGATGTGACCACGGAGGCGGGCAAGTTCACGGTCAGCGCCGAGATCCTCGGCGAGACCAAGGGCCCGAAGATCCGGATCCTCAAGTACAAGAACAAGACCGGTTACAAGAAGCGCCAGGGTCACCGCCAGCGGTACACCCAGGTGAAGATCACCGGTATCGACCAGGCCTGATCGGGAGTTTGAGAGATGGCACACAAGAAGGGCGCGTCGTCCACCCGGAACGGCCGTGACTCGAACGCTCAGCGCCTGGGCGTCAAGCGCTTCGGCGGCCAGCTGGTCAACGCGGGCGAGATCATCGTCCGCCAGCGTGGCACCCACTTCCACCCCGGCGACAACGTGGGGCGTGGCGGCGACGACACGCTGTTCGCGCTGGCCGCCGGTCACGTGCAGTTCGGTGTCAAGCGTGGGCGCCGGGCCGTCAGCATCGTTCCCGTCACGGAGTAGTCTCCTCACGGGTTTTCGCTTCCAAGGGGTGGATCGATAGAGGTCGATCCACCCCTTGGCGTTTTCCGGGGACGTTCTGCGGCCCCGCGCTTGTTGAACAACCTGTCGCCCGGCGTGAAGACGGCCGCCGGGTTCTTTCTGGTGTAGTGGCGATGCCTCCTGCCGGGGGCGATGGAGAGGGTGCTCGATGCCGGACTTCGTGGACCAGGTGGTCCTGCACATCAAGGCCGGTGACGGGGGGAACGGGTGCGCCTCCATCCACCGGGAGAAGTTCAAGCCGCTCGGCGGCCCCGACGGCGGCAACGGCGGGCGGGGCGGCGACGTCATCCTCGAGGTCGACCCCAACACCGCGACCCTGCTCGACTACCACCACCGCCCGCACCGCAAGGCCGGCAACGGCAAGCAGGGGCAGGGCTCCAACCGTGACGGCGCCAACGGCGACGACGTGATCCTGCCCGTGCCCAACGGCACGGTCGTGAGGGACACCGCCACGGGCGAGGTGCTGGTCGACCTCGTGGGGGTCGGCACGCGCTACGTGATCGCCCAGGGCGGTCACGGCGGCCTCGGCAACGCGGCCTTGGCCACCACCCGCCGCAAGGCGCCGGGGTTCGCGCTGCTCGGCGAGCCGGGCGACGAGCTCGACGTCATGCTGGAGCTCAAGAGCGTCGCCGACGTGGCGCTGGTCGGCTTCCCCAGTGCCGGGAAGTCGTCGCTGATTGCCGCCCTGAGCGCGGCCAAGCCGAAAATCGCCGACTACCCGTTCACCACCCTCATCCCCAACCTCGGCGTGGTGACGGCCGGAGACACCGTGTTCACCGTCGCCGACGTGCCGGGCCTGATTCCCGGGGCGTCGCAGGGCAAGGGCCTCGGGCACGAGTTCCTGCGCCACGTCGAGCGGTGCGACATGCTCGTGCACGTCATCGACTGCGCCACCATGGAGCCGGGGCGCGACCCGATCACCGACTACGAGGTGATCGAGGCGGAGCTGCGGGCGTACGGCAAGCTCGACGACCGGCCGCGGCTGGTCGTCCTCAACAAGGCCGACGTGCCCGACGCCCGGGAGCTGGCCGAGCTGGTCACCCCGGAGTTCGAGGAGCGCGGGCTGAGGGTCTTCACGATCTCGGCGGCCACGCATGACGGGCTGCGCGAGCTCACGTACGCCATGGGCGAGTGGGTGGCCGCGGCCAGGGCCGTCAAGCCGGTCGAGGAGCCCACGCGGCTGGTGATCCGGCCCAGGCAGCTCGGCGACGCCGGGTTCCGGGTGCGGCGGGTCAACGACAACCTGTTCCAGGTCACCGGCGAGAAGCCGGAACGGTGGATCAGGCAGACCGACTTCAGCAACGACGAGGCCGTCGGCTACCTCGCCGACCGGCTCGAACGGCTCGGGGTCGAGGAGGAACTGGCCAAGGCGGGTGCGCGAGCCGGGGTCGAGGTCGTGATCGGGCCCATGGAGGGCGGCTACATCTTCGACTGGCAGCCCACACTGCACGCCGAGTCCGTACGGCAGGGCCCGAGGGGCTCCGACAACCGCCTCGGGTAGGCGGTCACCTGACGCGCCGGTCCGCCGGCTGGTGCCGGTGGCGGTTCGGCATGTCCCTCGCTGGTGCCCGTTTCGCCTGGTGGGAAGCGCCGCCCGTCCGGGTCAGGGGCGGAGGGTGGCTTCGGCGCCGCCGTCGGCGTAGAGGATCTGGCCGGTCATGAACGAGTTGTCCGGGCTCACCGTCCAGGCCAGCAGTGACACGATCGCCGAGACGGGCCCGGGGAAGCCGAGTGGCTGGGGCATCATGGACGACACCTGCGCGCGGGTGGCCGGATCGTCCAGGAACATCCTTCTCGCCGCCTCCGTGTCCACCACGCCGGGTGCTACCGCGTTGAGCGGAATGCCCGCCTGCGCCCAGTCAGGGCTCACGGCGGCCCGGCGGAGCCAGCGGTTGAGCGCCAGCTTGGTGGACGGGTAGACGATGCGGCCCCGGCCGGCCTCGACGGCGGTCGTGACGGCGGTGACGGCTGCGTCCTCGTCCATGGACAGGCACGCGGCGACAATGGCCTCGTCGGCGGCCACGACGGCGCTCAGCGAGGAGACGGCGACCGCCCTGGGCAGGTCCGACGCGGCCAGCAGGGGGCGCAGGCTCTCCAGGGTGGCGACCGTGCCGAAGAAGTTGAGCCGCGCGGTGAGCGGCGAGGGGGCGGCGCTGCCGGCCACGGCGATCAGGCCGTCGATCCGGCCGCCCGAGGCCGCCGTCACGTCCGAGGCCAGCTGTTCGCGTCCCTCCGTGGTGGTCAGGTCGGCGGTCACGCCGGCGTCGCGGACGTCGCAGCGGATCACCCGGTCGCCGCCCCCCTCCAGGTGGTCTGCGGTCGCGGCGCCGATGCCCGAGGCGGCGCCGGTGACGACATAAGTACGGAGTCCCATGGGGAAATGACTACATCGAATGAAGAGATGCAGTCAATGTAGTAATGTGCCGGTCATGGCGGAGGGGATCCGGGAACGCAAGAAGCGGCGTACGCGTGAGGCGCTGATCGCAGCGGCGGTCGAGTGCATGATCGGCGCGCGGTGACCTCGGCCGCCACGTACGCGCTGCGCCGGGGGGACCCGCCGGAGGAGGTCACCGCCGCGATGCGCGCGGCGGCCGGGCGCACCGCGCTTTCCTGGAGCCGATAAGCTGCCAGACGTGCGGGAACAGCTCAGCTCAGCGTCCAAGGTCGTTGTCAAGGTCGGCTCCTCCTCGCTCACCACCCCTCAGGGCATGATCGACGTCGACCGGGTCGACGCGCTGGTGGATGTGCTGGCGGCGCGGCGCCGGGCCGGGACGCAGATCGTCCTGGTCTCGTCGGGAGCGATCGCGGCGGGCCTCGGCCCGCTGGGGCTGACCGCGCGGCCACGTGACCTGGCCACCCAGCAGGCGGCGGCGTCCGTCGGGCAGGGTGTGCTCGTCGCCCGCTACACCTCCTCCTTCGCCCGCTACTCCCTGCGGGTCGGCCAGGTGCTGCTGACCGCCGACGACATGATGCGCCGCGCCCACCACGCCAACGCCCAGCGCACCCTCGGCCGGCTGCTGGAGCTGGGCATCGTGCCCATCGTCAACGAGAACGACACGGTGGCCACCGACGAGATCCGCTTCGGCGACAACGACCGGCTGGCGGCGCTGGTGTCGCACCTGATCCGCGCCGACGCCCTGGTGTTGTTGTCGGACGTCGACGCCCTCTACGACGGCCCGCCGAGCCGCAGCGGCTCGCGCCGGCTGACGGAGATCCGCGGCGCCGACGACCTGATAGGGGTCGAGCTCGGCAGGAACGGCGCGGCCGTCGGCACCGGCGGCATGGTGACCAAGGTGCAGGCGGCCAGGATCGCCACCGGGGCCGGAGTGCCCGTGGTGCTCACCGCTGCCGCTCACGCGGCCCAGGCGCTGAGCGGAGCCGACGTCGGCACCTACTTCCACCCTGGCGGCCGCCATCCCGGCACGCGCCTGCTCTGGCTCGCTCACGCCACCACCGGGCGGGGCCGGCTCCACCTCGACCCGGGCGCGGTCGACGCCATCGTGGCCCGGCGCAAGTCGCTGCTGCCCGCAGGGGTGACGTCGGTGGAGGGCGATTTCGCCGCCGGCGACCCCGTCGACCTGTGCGAGCCGAAGGGCCTCGTGGTGGCCCGCGGCCTGGTCAACTTCGACGCCAACGAGATCCCCGGACTGCTCGGCCGCTCCACGCGCGAGCTGGCGAGCACACTGGGTCCGGAATATGAGCGTGAGCTGATCCACCGTGACGACATCGTCATACTGGAAGCCCACAGGTGATGCAGGGCACCCGCTCGACGGGGCCCGTAGTGACGAAAGACGGTCGGGGCGCCGGGCGCCCTGAGCAGCGAAGCGGAGCGTAGCCATGAGCACAGAGTTCCTGAAGGTCGCCCACGCGGCGCGAGAGGCCGCCGCCGAGCTGGCCCCGCTGCCTCGGGCGCCGAAGGACCGGGCGCTGCGCGCCGTCGCCGACGCGCTGGTCGCGCACGCGGCGCCGATCGTCGAGGCCAACGCCAAGGACGTCGAGCGGGCCAGGTCCCAGGGCACCGCCGAGGCGATGATCGACCGCCTGCGGCTCGACGAGGCGAGGATCGCGGCCATCGCCGAGGCCGTACGCCAGGTGGCCGACCTGCCCGACCCGGTCGGGGAGGTCGTGCGCGGCGCCACGCTGCCCAACGGGCTGGAGCTGCGCCAGCTCAGAGTGCCGCTGGGCGTGATCGGCATCATCTACGAAGGCCGCCCCAACGTCACCGTCGACGCCGCCGCCCTCTGCCTGAAAAGCGGCAACGCGGTGCTGCTCAGGGGCTCGTCCAGCGCCCACTCCTCCAACGCCGCCCTCGTGCGGGTCATGCACGACGCCCTGGCCGGCACCGAGGTCCCGGCGGGGGCCGTGCAGCTCGTCCCCGGGCTGACGCGCGAGTCGGTCAAGGAGCTCATGCGCGCCCGCGGCCTGGTCGACGTGCTGATCCCACGCGGCGGCGCGTCGCTGATCAACTCGGTGGTCGAGGAGTCCACCGTCCCGGTGATCGAGACCGGCGTCGGCAACTGCAGCGTCTACGTCGACGCCGACGCCGACGTCGACCTGGCCGTGCAGATCCTGCTCAACGCCAAGGCGCAGCGCCCCTCGGTGTGCAACGCGGCGGAGACGTTCCTGGTGCACGCCGACGTGGCCGACGCGTTCGTGCCCAGGGCGCTGCGGGCGCTGGCCGAGGCGGGCGTGACCGTCCACGGCGACGCGAGAATCGCCGTGTACGGAGAGGTCGTGCCGGCCACCGAGGACGACTTCCGCGCCGAATATCTCTCGCTCGACATCGCCGCCGCCGTCGTCGGATCGCTGGAGGAGGCGGTGGCGCACATCAGGCGCTACGGCTCGGGCCACACCGACGCCATCGTCACCCGGTCGCAGGGCGCCGCCCGCAGGTTCGTGGCGCTCGTCGACTCGGCGGCCGTGGCGGTCAACGCCTCGACGAGGTTCACCGACGGGGGCGAGTTCGGCTTCGGGGCGGAGATCGGCATCTCCACCCAGAAGCTGCACGCGCGTGGCCCGATGGGGCTGCCCGAGCTGACGTCCACCAAGTGGATCTACACCGGTGAGGGGCATTTGCGCACGTCAGAGGGCACGGTGGTGGCCGGTTAACCGGCGTGTCGGCACGGCCGGCGCCTGACGACGCGGTTTGACTGGGGGCATGGAAATTGTCGTCGCCCTCGCTCTCATGGCCGCGGTGTTGTTCGGCGCCGACCGGCTGCTGCTCCGGCTGGAGAGCCGCGGCCGGGTCAACTGGCGCAGGAACAACCGCAAACGGCTGTCCGAGGCGCCCACGGCCGAGCTCGACAGCATGCTCTCCGACCACGCGCACCCTTAACCTTCGGCGTGCCTCACGCGGTGACTCACGTCACGGCGCTAGGGTTGTGTCCCTTATGGGCACGCCGGGCGGGGAGGGACGGTGAGCAAGCTCGGCAAGGTGGGGCCGTACACCCTGGTCGAGCGGCTCGGCCGCGGTGGCATGGGCGAGGTCTACCTCGCCTCGACCCGTCGTGGCGAGCACGTCGCACTCAAGGTCCTGCACGACCTGGCCGAGGACGAGATCTCGCGCATCAGGCTGGAGCGCGAGGTCCGTGCGCTGCGCAGGGTCGAGAGCCCGTACGTCGCCAAGGTCCTCGACGCCGACCTGGGCTGCGCGCGCCCCTACCTGGTCATGGAGCACATCGAGGGAGTCACGCTGCTCGACCGGGTACGCCAGGACGGCCCGCTCGACGACGCCCAACTGGTCGACATGGCCCAGGGCATCGCGGCGGCGCTGGCCATCATCCACGCGGCAGGCGTCGTCCACCGTGACCTCAAGCCCGGCAACATCATCATGGCCGGCAGAGGGCCGGTTCTGATCGACTTCGGCATCGCCCAGGTGCTCGACGCCACCCGGCTCACCATGACCGGCACGTTCCTCGGCACGCCCGGCTACACGGCCCCGGAGATCTTCGCCGACGAGCAGGTCGACTCGCCCGCCGACGTCCACGCCTGGGCGGCCACGGTGGCGTTCGCGGCGACCGGGCGGCCGACGTTCGGGCGGGGCACGGCCGAGGCGCAGATGTACGCGGTGCTGAACGGGCAGGCCGACCTCAAGGGCGTGCCCGTGCAACTGCTGCCCCTGCTGCGGGCGGCGCTCAACAGGGAGCCGGGCAAGCGGCCCACGGCGGCGTTGCTGGCCGACCGGCTGTCGCGGCTGGCCAGGGCGGCGAGCGGGGCCGATCCCGAGTCCACCCCGGCCGGTGGACGCGCCGTCGAGGCGGCCGAGGAGGGGGGCAAGGGCGCGGCCGTACGCAGCCGTACGACGGAGGACCCGGCGCGCGGGCGGGCCGGTGGCGCGGGCGTGGACGGCAAGGTGCCTCCGCCGCGTGGCCGTACCGGCGCGGACGGCAAGGGCGCGGCGGCGCGCAGCCGTGGCAACGTGGACGGTGCGGCGGCGCGGAGCCGGGCGGGCGCGGACAATCCCGCGGCCCGCAGCCGGGCCAATCCCGACGGTTCCGCCGCGCGCGGCCGGTCGGGGGGCGCCGACGGCTCCGCGGCCCGTGGCCGCGCGGGCACGGACGCCGCCGCGGCACGGAGCCGGGCGGCCGGCACGGACGGGGCCGCTCAGGGCCGGACGAGTGCGGCGAGTGGGGAGGGTTCCGCTCGAAGCCGGGCGGGCGCTGACGGGGTCGCGGCGCGCAGCCGGGTGCAGGCCGAAGGCAAGGTGCCCGCGCCCCGGGGACGCGGGAGCGTCGACGGCAAGGTGACGGGGCCGCGCGTCACCGGGCCGCGTCAGCGGACGGCGGCGGCCGTGCGCGCGAGGGCCGCGGCCAAACCGCAGGACAGGCGGAAAGCGGGCCTTCGCTCCGAGAGGTCCACCACGCTACCCGCCGGCAACGGCGCTCTGCTGCTGCTCGCCGCGCTGGCTGTGCCGTGCGTGGTGACCTCGGTGATCTGGCCGATCGCCTCCATCGCCATCACGGCGGTGCTGGTGGTGCTGACCAGGACCCTCTGGATGAGTCACTGGCTGGTGAGGAAGCGCAGCTCACGGGCCACCCGGGTGGCTCTGCGCGTGCTGCTCTTCCCGTTCGCGCTCGCCGCCGCTGCGGCGACCGCCGCCGTCTGGCCCGGCGTGCCCGTCGCGGTGGCGTCGGGCGGCGCGCTCTGGGCAACCGGTGGCGGTCAGATCGACGCCGACTGGTGGCAGCAGCCCGCGCCCGTGACCGTGGCCGGGGTGGTGTTCGGGATGTTGTGCGGTGGTTTCACCGGGCGCGAGATCGAGCGTATCGGCCAGCGCCTGCCCGATCTGCGCAGGGAAGGGCTGCGCGCACTGGCCGTGCTGGGCGGGTTCGTCGCCCTGTGCGCGGCCGCCGTGCGCGCCATCGCCCTGCTGCTGTGATCCTGCTGCGGTGATCCGGGCTGCCCTGATCGTGCTGTGCAGATCTGTGCTGCTCAGATCCGCCGTCGCGGTGGGCGGCGGATCACGCGGTCGATCACGCTGATCGGCCGCGTGCGGCGCTCCCGTCAGCCCTGGCCGCCGTCGCGGCGGGAGAAGCGGTTGAAGATGCGCTCGCCCGCGTTGACGGCGCCCTCGGCCACGTCGCGCAGGACGCCGATGAACGGGTCCTGCGACTGCTGCCATGACGCGCGGTAGGACTCGGCCGCGGCCTTCATCTCGTCGGTCACCCGGGCGTTGGCGTCGTCTTCCCTGCGCGGGTAGTCGCCGCCGATGATCCGGTCGTATTCGCCGCTGCGCTGCCACTTGTCCAGCTCCGCCACGCGCACCACCGCGAACGGGTGGGTGGTGCCGAGCAGGTTGAGCACCTTGAGGAAGCCGTCGCGAAGGTCGCCCGCGGTGTCGTATTCCTGGTACTGCTCCAGGAACGCCTCGATGTTCATCTCGTGGGTGTAGTCGCCGCCGGCGAGCTTCATCAGCGCGCGCTTGGCCGCCTCGGGGTCCTGCCCCGTGAGCAGGCCGCCGCGGTCGGAGGACAGCTCGGACTTGCGGTACCACTCCTCCAGGCCCGCGACGATCGCGCGCAGGCCGATGTAGCCGAGCGGGATCCAGGCGACGCGGGTGGCGAGGCGGGTGAGGATGTCGAGCATCGTCCGGTAGACCGCGTGCCCCGACAGGATGTGCGAGGTCTCGTGGCCGATGACGAAGCGCTGCTCCTCCTCGTTCATGAGGTTGAGCAGACCGGTGGTCACGACGATGAACGGATCGTCGAAGCCGATGGCCTTGGCCTGGACCTGTGGGTCCTGCTGGACGTAGATCTCGGGGATCCGGTGCAGGTCGAGGGTGTAGGCGGCGTCACGGCCCATGTCGTAGAGCGGGCGGAACTGCGTCTCGCTCACGCGTACGGCGGACGCAAGGTACATCAGACGCAACCGGCGCTCGCTGACGAGGCCGGACATCTGCTTGAGAACTGTGTCGAACCCACTCAACTTACGCAGAGCGACCAGGGCGGACCGGTCTGCGGGGTGTTCGTAGGCTCGGGACGATATGCCGGGCAGTTGGACGCGGTTGCGGTCCGGGGTGGTCGTCATGCCCGGCATGCTACGTCCGCAACGGAAGTGATGCGCGGACATCACTCAGGGGGTGCCATCATGTTGTCGTAAGCCGTCCGCGTAAGGTCCGTTTCATGATGAACGCGCCCGGTGTCCAGGGGAAGCGGCGAGTGGGTGTGATGGGTGGGACGTTCGATCCCATCCACCACGGACACCTAGTCGCGGCCAGCGAAGCGGCCCACCATTTCCATCTCGACGAGGTCGTCTTCGTGCCCACCGGACGGCCGTACCAGAAGTCCGAGCGTGAGGTCTCGGCGCCGGAGGACCGCTATCTGATGACGGTCATCGCGACGGCCTCCAACCCCCGCTTCTCTGTGAGCAGGGTGGACGTGGAACGCCCCGGACCGACCTTCACTATCGACACATTGCGCGATATTTCGGATATTTACGGCCCGCAGACCGATCTTTTCTTCATCACCGGAGCCGACGCCCTCGGCGCCATCCTGGGCTGGCAGGACGCCGACGAATTGTTCGAGCTGGCGCATTTCGTCGGCTGCACGCGCCCCGGCCATACGCTGCACGACCCCGGACTGCCCGACGGCAAGGTGACGCTGCTGGAGATCCCCGCGCTGGCCATCTCGTCGTCGGAGTGCCGGCACCGGGTCGCCAAAGGGGAACCCATCTGGTATCTCGTGCCCGACGGAATCGTGCAGTACATCAACAAACGCGGGCTTTATCACGCAACCGGCTGAAGGTCGTCACGCTGTGGGTGAGGGGTTTCGGCCCGGAAGGGTACGCTCAACGTAAGGCTTGCTGCCGACACAGGAGGACAGACCCGCATCGTGACCGCATCTGACAGATCCGTCCAGCTCGTGCGCATCGCCGCGGAGGCCGCGGCCGACAAGCTGGCCGATGACATCCTCGCATACGACGTGAGCGAACAGCTCGTCATCACCGACGCCTTCCTGCTCTGCTCCGCCACCAACGACCGCCAGGTACGCGCCATCGTCGACGAGATCGAGGACCGGCTGCGCACCGAGGCCGACGTCAAGCCCGTACGCCGCGAGGGCGAGCGTGAGGGGCGCTGGGTGCTGCTCGACTACGTCGACATCGTCGTGCACGTCCAGCACGAAGAAGACCGCACGTTCTACGCGCTCGAGCGCCTCTGGAAGGACTGCCCGGCCATCGCGCTGCCGGAGAGCGTCATGCAGGCCAATCTGCAGCGGGCCCGCAGTTGAGCAGAAGGATCGTGTGTCTGCGTCACGGGCAGACTTTGTGGAACGTCGAGCGGCGCTTCCAGGGCCACTCCGACATCCCCCTCGACGAGACCGGCATAGCTCAGGCGGCCAGGGCAGCCTCGCTGCTCGCTTCGCTGCGTCCGACCCTGATCGTCTCCTCCGACCTCCAGCGGGCCAACGACACCGCGCTGGCGCTCGGGCGGATCGTCGGGCTCGACGTGGCGGTCGACAAGGACTTCCGCGAGCGCGGCGGCGGTCAATGGGAAGGGCTGACGCGTGAGGAGATCGCGGCGCGATGGCCCGACGAATACGCGGCCTGGGAGGCGCCGGACGGTGAACCCGTCGGCGACGTGGCGGCCCGGGTGGCCACCGCCATGCGCAAGTGGGCCGGCCGCCTCGACGACGACGGGCTGCTCGTCGTGGCCTCGCACGGGGCCGCGCTGCGGCTCGGCATCTGCGAGCTGCTCGGGTTGCCGGAGGAGTTGTGGCCGGCGCTCGGCGGGCTGGGCAACTGTTCCTGGTCCGTGCTGCAGGAAGGGCGTAAGGGCTGGCGGCTGCTGGAACACAACGCGGGCACGCTGCCGGAGCCGGTCAACAGTGACGACCGGCCGGAGGCCGTGGCCTGAGGTCCGTACGGCTCGGGGGCCGTACGGCCGTCCTGCGGTGTGCCCGCGCGATTAGGAGAATCGCGGCGGATGGCTATATGCTCTCCGAGCGCCGCAACGGGTGTGCTCGGAGCGGTGATCAGGGGCTATGGCGCAGTTGGTAGCGCGCCTCCATGGCATGGAGGAGGTCTGGGGTTCGAATCCCCATAGCTCCACGTAAGTTGAGAAAATCGAAACCTGCCCCGTCTGATGGCGGGGCAGGTTCGTTTCCGTGGTCATCCGGTCCGGGACTTCAGCGGTGACGTGGGCGAGGATGCTGGCGGCGGGCTCGGCCGGGACCGTGCTGACGTGCTCGTCCTCGCCGATGATGCGGTCGAACAGGGCTCGGTTGAGCATGCGGCGTTCAGCAGGTTCGCACCGGTTGTATAGGTCGGTGAGGAGGTCGTCGATCTCGTCGAGGCCTTCTCGGGCGCTGGCGTAGGTGATGGCCATGGTGTCGAGGCGTGCGGTGATCTGGTCGAGGCTGGTGCGGATGCGTTCTTGCTCGATCTCGAGGAGGTCGAGCGGAATCGCGTCGGCGTAGTGGCCTGGACGAGCTGGAGTCGTCGGCTTCGAGCTTTGTTTCTGTGCTTCGAGTAGTTTGCGTTCGTCGTCGCTGGAGGCTTCGAGCTGGTCGAACACCTGGTGTAGCACTTTCCGAACCCGTTCGGCGTCGCTCTTGGTGAGGTCGTCGGTGTTGTAGGTGGCTTCGATGCGCTGCTCGATCCGGTCGGCGAGGATCGCTGAGCAGGTGCAGGGGTGCGCTTGCGGCGCTGACCGGAGCAGGTGAAGCACTCGTACCGGTCGCCGTTCTTGTCGCGGGGCCGTTCGATCATGAGCTTGGCTCCGCAGGAGCAGCACAGAGAGCCTTTGAGGCAGCGGTCGTACTTCTGGGGCCGTTCCCCGACGGCGTTCTTCGCGCGCCTGGCGGCAGCACAGCGTCTTATGACCTTAGTGGAGCGTCCTGCTAGGAGGGCTGGCGGTTCGCGTCGTTCCAGAACACCCGGGCGTCGGGGCCTCGTGGCTGACAAGAGGCTCCTCGCCGAGATCGCCGGCCACATCGACGCGCCCGTCGACCAGGTCTGGCCGCTGCTTCGGAGCGATCTCGCACTCACCGAGACCGACGGCCGGACGGCGGTCTCCCAGGGTGGATGGTGGTATCGCGGCGAGTGGTCCGCCACACACGATGATGCCGGGACGATCATCGTCCACCGGGTCTACAACGTGGCCCGGCAGATGCGCTGGGGCGTGCCGCTGGCCAACCGATTCTTCATCGGTTTCCCGGACAAGACCCGGTCCGGATTCGAACAGATACTCACCCGGGTGGCTCACGCTCTCGACGCCGACTGGCACTTGCTCGACCAGATCCAGTAGGTCGCGCGTCGCACTGCGTAGAGGGCCGGCTACATGGGTCGAAAGCTAGTCGCAATGTAGATTTGCGCAAGCCGCAGCGAAACTTTTCCTAAACCACGGAGATGGTTTCTTTCACAATTGGATCGGTAGAGATTGGACGTGCGGCCGTGGAGGGCTGGCGGTTCGCTGGCGGGAGGGTGTGTCGGTCGTTGCCTCTTACAGAGCTGTCTTCCGGACGCTGAATACGGGACACTTGGGCATCATGTGGCGCCGGGCGACCTGCGTCTCGACTGGAAGGCGTTCGGCTCGCAGAACGCTTCGCTTCAATGCAGGCGGCCTGAAGATCCGGGTGTACTTCGCCCTGATCGACGCGGCCTGCGGGCGACGCGGCTCAGTCGAGACGCGTTGATGCTGCGTGTGGTTGGGTTCATGCCTGGGGTCACCGTCGCGGGGGCAACCTGCAACGGAACGGGACTCGCGGCCTGACTGCAACGTGTTCAGCCCCGAGTCTGGATGACTCGAACAATCCGACACGTCATATGCCGCTTAAGTCCTCCTCTCCGACATCCCGAAAGTGGCCCGGTAGTCCCTTGGACTCACACCGACCAGTCGACGGAAGTGTGTGCGGAAATTTCCGGTGCTGGCGAAGCCGACTTGGTGCGCGATGCGTTCGACGCTGTGGTCGGTGGTCTCCAGCAACTCCTGGGCATGTCGGATTCGGACGCCGGTCACCCACTCCATGGGACTCTGGCCCGTTTCGGTGTGGAAGCGCCGGGTGAGCGTACGGACGCTCGTATGCGCGGCGTGGGCGATGTCGGCCAAGGCGAGGTCGCGGTGGGTGTTCTTCTCGATCCAGGCCAGTACGCCTTCGAGGGTCGCGGTGGCGTACCGAGGTGGGTTGCGCACGACGAACTGCGCCTGTCCACCGCTTCGGTGGAGGGGCGCCACCGCCAGGCGGGAGGCGTCGGCGGCGACCGCCACGCCGAAGTCACGGCGGATCAGGTGGAGGCAGAGATCTAGGCCTGCCGCCGCTCCGGCGGAGGTCACGATGTTGTCGGCGTCGACGTAGAGCACGTCGCGGTCCACCTCGACAGCCGGATGGCGGCGGGGCAGGGTGTCGGGATTCAGCCAGTGCGTGGTCGCCCGCCGACCATCGAGGAGCCCGGCCTCGGCCAGAGTCAGGGCGCCGACACAGATGGACGCGATCCGGGTCCCCATTGCGGCTGCGGTACGCAAGGCCTCGATGAACAGCGGTGGCGTCGGCACCGTGATGTCGTTGCGGCCGGGCACTACGACCGTGTCCGCACGTTCGAGCTCCTCGAGTCCCGCTCTACCTGGATGCGTATCGGCCCCGCATCGACCACGCTGTCGGCCCCGCACACGACGACGCGGTAGGCCGGTCTCCCATCAGGAAGGCGGGCGCGACCAACACCTCCACCGGCGTGGCCAGATCGAACGCGATCACATTGGCACTGCCAGCACTACGATGGTATGCACATCGCTGATTTTCACACGGTGGAAGGTGTTTCGCCCACTCGCACACGAGCGCTGGGGCATGGCCAGATAAGGGCGGTAGTTGGCCATATGGCCACTAGTCTACCAGTGCCTACTCGCTGAGGATGGACGTATGGATTCCATGCACCCGATGCCAGCGAGACCACTAACGGCTCAAATCCTCGTTCGGGCGGCAACCATAACCGGCCCCCGCCGCCAATGACTGTCAAGGCGCGCGGTCGAGTCGCCGATCCGGCGATGTGACGTGGGCGTGCCTCGACCGAACTGTGATCGGGTTGTCGGGTGTTCGCCTGACATGCCCCCGTGCGGGCCGTCCGTAGGCTCGGAATCGGCCACGGATCAAGCGCGGGGGCGGACGCATGCCTGGCCGCCCGTAGGACGGCAGGCGCCCCCTCGTGCTCCGTCGGACACGGCCTTTCGGCTGTCGTGGCCACCCGGTCAAGGTTCCGCCGCTGTGTTGTGAAGGGTCGCTGATGTCCACCCCATTCCCGCCGCCTTCCGGGCACGGCCCCTCCGGGCCGCCGTACGGGCCTGGCGTGCAGGGGATGCCGGGGCGACAGGGCGGTGGCTTTCCGCCGGTGGGGCCTGGGGGGCCGGGTCCGTGGCAGGGCGGTCGCGGCGGGCCAGGGCCGAGTGGTCCTGGAGGGCCGTGGCCGGGCGGTCCCGGCGGGCCGGGTGGCCGGGGGCGGCCTCCTCGGCGCAACGGCGGCGGGAAGGGGCCGCTGATCGCCATCGTGGCCGTGCTCGCCGTCGTCCTGATCGGCGGGGCGGCCGGAGGGTGGCTGCTGCTCCAGCAGTTCAGCGACGGGCCAGGACCGCCGCCCGACCTGTCCGGCAAGCGGCCCAGACTGGTACGGACGCCCTCGGCGACCCCGGCCGCCGAGGCGGTGAAGCTGCGCCCGATCACCGGGTCCCAGCTCTGCGACGCCGTCCCGGACGCCCTGCGCAAGAGCCTGGTCACCGACGGCAAGTACGGCGGGAGGGACGCGTCGACCGGGGCCGCTGCGGAGGATGACAAGCAGGCGAGCTGCGGATGGCGGAACAGCGAGATGGACGTCGGCGGCGGCGTCATCGGCCATCGCAGCCTGAACATCTCCGTCGAGGCCAAGAGCTCCGGCACACAGAACGCGATCGAGTACGCAAAGGACCGCTTCGAGCGGGACAAGAAGACGCACGACGGGCGGGTCAACGTACGGGACGGGCAGCGGGTCGACGGGAGGACCTCCGGCTCGTCGTTCGGCGAGACCATCAAGCTGGAGTACGGCGACGCCTCGTACAGCCAGAGCTCGATCGGGCACAGCGGCTTGTCCGCCGAGGTGTACGTCCGGCAGGGACCGTGGTTGATCAAGGTCAGGTACGGCGGCAGCAACCGTTCCGGCCGGAAGTACCCCTCGGGCGACGAGGTGCGGGCCGCGGCCGGCAAGGTCGCCGAGCGCATCACCGCGGAGATGGCCAAGGACGCCTCGAAGGTCAAGGTCGGAGGGCCCTGCGGGATACTCAGCGTCGCGGACGTGCAGTCGGCGTTCTTCCCCGCGGTCACCGGGCCGTCCGTGGGCGACAACGACGGGCGCATCAAGCAGACCACCTGCACTTGGACCATCCAGGAGGCGGTCAAGCACGAGCCGGGCCAGGAGTACACCGCCAGGGGCGGAAGCCTGCGCGTCCACGTCGTCGACTGGGGGAAGGACGGCAGCAGCGGGTCGGACTTCCAGTTCGGCCGTGATGCCAAGAAGTACGACCGCTACCGCGCCAAGGGCGGCATCGGCAACAGCGTGAGCCACACCACGTACGGGCCCAGGGAGGAGCTCTCCGGGCTCGGGGAGAAGGCGTTCGCCGTGGTGTCCTCGACCACCAGGCCGGGCGAGCAGGACAAGGAACCCCGGCAGGAGTTGCTGATCAAGGTTCTGTCCGGCGAGCGTACGGTCGAGTTCACCTTCGGGGGCACGACGGCCGGCGGCGGCATCGTCGAGGCCGACGACTACGAGAAGCCGGTCTTCGAGCCCGCGGTCGCCAAGACCGCAGTGACGCGGCTGGCCACGACGTTCGTCGCCGGACTGAAATGACCGGCGGCGCGGAGGGGCCCGGCGCCGCGGGCGGGCGGCGCCCCGGGCGCCCGTTCGTGGGCGCCCGGGGCTGACCGCCGCGGTCACGAGCCCGCCGGCGGACAGGGGGTTGCCCGCCCGGCGGGGGAAGCGTGCTGGAGGGGCGCCGCCCATCCAGCACGCACTCCTCACGCCCACGCGCCGCCGGACGTCTCCCCCGGGGGATCTTCGTGCGCGCTCGCGGCAGGCGCCACGCGCGGCCGGAAGGTCGAGCGGCCCGGGGTGAGGCATCCGGCGGGCGCTTGCAGGGGTGGTGCGGGCGTGGGCCGGGTGCTACGCGCATGACGCTCGCGCGGTTCAAGCGCGTGCCGGCGGAACCGGTGTGCGCCTGCGGACGCGACGGCTTGTGAGCGCTGGGGCAAGAGGGGCGAACGGGTAACCATCCATAGATACCGCACGCGAAACTAATTTTCCACATTTACTGCGAGATGGAAAATTTCTTCCTACATCGCTTGACCTGGGCGGTTAACACTGGGAAAGCTGTGGCGGGACAGCTGCAGCGTGAAAGGACCCTCATGGTGACTGTCCGCGCGTTCGTGCCGGGCGACGAACGCCCCCTGGTGGACGCCTGGAACCGAAGCATGCCAGGAGACCCCACCACCTCAGGATGGTTCCGTGACTGCGTGCTGCTCGACCCCAATTTCGACCCCGAGGGCCTGCGGGTGGCCGTGGTGGACGGGCGGGTGGCGGGCTCCGCCTACGCCGTCCGCAGGCTGACGCCCCTCGCCCCCGGCACCGATCTGGAGCCGGAGACCGGCTGGATCCCGTTCTTCTTCGTCACGCCCGAGCACCGGGGTGGCGGGCTGGGGCGGCGGCTGATGGG
>NZ_JAAAHR010000105.1:0-33293 GCF_009908215.1 Nonomuraea sp. K271
CTCGTTGAGGGAATCCAGCAGCAGCGACTCGGCGGCGGCGTAGTCGTCGCCGGCCGCCTTGGCGCGCTCGCAGGAGAACGTCAGGGCGGCGGTGTCGCCCTCGGCGGTCAGTTCGGAGGCCAGGGTGTTCAGTGTGGTGGTCTTGCCGGTCTGCCGGGGCGCGTGCAGCACGAAGTAGCGGTCCATGTCGATGAGCACCCGTGCCTGGGGGAGCCGCTGCGTGGGGGCAGCATGTAGTGGTGCTGCGGGCTGCACGGGCCGGTGGTGTTGAAGTATCTCGCTCCGGGTCGCCGCATGGTCACATACTGTCATTCATCTCGCGCTGTTCTCCGGCAGCCGTATCACGGGCGCTTGATCGGCATGGGCGCCGCTGGCACGACCGGTCCCTGAAGGCATGGCGCCGAACCTTGGCGGCGTGCTCTGCGTACATCCTGGCGTCTGTGCGACGTGAAGCCGCGAATGACCATGCTGTTCCGTTATGCGCTACTCACAGGGGGCCTTTGGCTGGGGGATGATCCGGTTGTCCTCGACCGTGCCGGAGACCCGTGATGACGATCCCGTCGCCGAGTCCCCGTCCGTCGCCCGAACGCCCGACGGCAGCCGCCCGACTGGGGGTATTCGGGGATCGATCCGAGGCTGATGCACGACTTGGAGCGCGACCTCGGCCAGGCGGAGACCACGCTGGGCAGGCGCGAACCGAGGATCCGGCGTATGTTGCGGGACCTCGATCTGGACACCTCGCGGCTGAACGCGCTGCGCGAGCTGGGCAACTGGATCGGCGCCAAGCGGCCGGAGTTACGCAGCCGCAACGAGACGATCCAGGCGGCGAACCCGGAGTGGGACGCGGCGGGATAGAACCCTTCGACGAGGGTCTGTACGCCGCCGGGGAACTGCTGGGCGGGCTGCGGGCGTCGTCCTGGAACCTTTCCTGCCTGGCGGGGATCACCGTCTCCGGCTGGCCGTCAGATGGGTCAGCAGCAGGTCGAGCGGACGGGGGACACGGTCGAGGTCGAGCGCCGCCACCAGCAGGGCCGAATAGCGGATCTTGCGGCCACTGCCCGATCCCATGAACCGGCGCAGCTGGTCATGGGTGCTGCCCCCGCGCCACGCGGGCTGTTTCTGCAGGGTGCGGAACGAGCCGAGCTCGCCCTCGGCGTCGATGACGTCCTCGACCGCGGCGGTGCCGAGGGCGCGGATCAGCTCGTCCTCCAGGTCGGCGACGCACACGAAGAACCCGAGCGCCTGCAGGTCGCTGCTGCTGGAGCTAGTGATGAGGCCGGCGTGTTGGAGGCCTCGCCGGTAGTCGCCTTCCTCTCCGGCGTCGCACAGGCCGGCCAGCCGGTGGTTGCTCCCGCGAGGGCCGAACCTGCCGACGTACGTCCTGATGTTGGTGGCGCCGCCCATCGCCACCAGGGCGACGCCTTCGGCCGCCAGATCCACGCCGCGGCGCTCGGCCAGCGCTTCGACGGCCGACTTGTCGCTGGCCCCTTCGACCAGGACCACGGTATGCGTGTCGCTCACGTGTCAAGCCTGGCACCGGACGGGGAGAGGTTCGACCCCTTTTCACAACGAGAATCTACATTGTAAAGGCGTCAGCGCTTGGGCACTACCGCCACCGCCTCGACCTCGACCACGATGTCCGGGGCGGCCAGCGCGGCGGCCACGATCAGCGAGTTGGCGGGCCAGTCGCCGTCGGGGAACCAGCCGGTGAACACCTCCTCGACGGTCGAGCGGAAGCCCGCCAGATGCTCCGTGCCCGCCACCATGGTGAACAGGCGGAGAAGGTGCCGCGGCCCCGACCCGGCCGAGGCGAGCAGCGCCTCGATGTTGGCGAAGACCTGGCGGGCCTGGGTGGCCGCGTCACTCCCCACGAGGGCTCCGGTCGCGTCCGTGCCGACCTGGCCGGCGATGAAGAGCAGCTCCGAGTCCGCGGGTGCCGCAGCCAGATGGTGGTATTTCGCCAGCGGCGCCCCGACTTCGGGCGGGCTCCAGCGCCGAACCATGACATCGTCCTTTCCACCCCGATTGCTGTGTGTCCGCCCACGTTAGCGTGTGTTCGACCGGAGGTCGGAGGGGTGTGTGAAGAGGGTTGCGAACAGGGGAAATGACATAGCGTCACCGAGCGGTGACATGTACGCCGATGTCGCCGAACGATGACAACCCGAGGTGCCATGTACGCGGGAACACCGGCCGAGCTCGGCCCGCTCGTCCGTCGGCGGCGTCGTGCGCCGGCCTCCGCCGTACGGAGGAACCCTGATGCGCGACCGTACGCTGATGGTCCTGCTGAACGGGGTCCGTGTCGGCGAGCTTGGGCAAGACGCCATGGGACGGATCCGGTTCTCTTATGACACGGCGGTGCGGAGCTGGTTGCCCACGGCCACGCCGCTTTCGCTGTCACTGACCCCAGACGTGGAGTCGCATGAAGGGCCGGAGGTGGCGGCGTTCCTCTGGGGGCTGCTGCCGGAGAATCCCGCCGTTCTGTCCCGGTGGACGCGGGAGTTCGGAGTGTCCGCCGCCAACCCGGTCGAGCCTCGCCGGAGCGCAGGCCGCGCGCCGCCGCGAGGGGGTGAGCGCCGGGGTATGTCGGGCGCGGAACGTATCGTGACCGTATGCCTGTCATCGAGGTCGCCGGGCGCGAGGTGCGCGTCACCAGCCCGGACAAGGTGGTCTTCCCGAAGCCCGGTCTCACCAAGCTCGACCTGATCCGCTACTACGAGGCGGTGGGTGAGGGGGCGCTGCGTGGTGTGCACGGGCGGCCGATGGTGCTCAAGCGGTTCGTACGCGGCATCGAGGAGGAGGCGTTCTTCCAGAAGCGCGCCCCGGCGAAGCGGCCGGCCTGGATCGAGGTGGCGGAGCTGAAATACCGTTCCGGGCTGAGCGCGGAAGAGGTCGTGTGCACCGACCTGGCGCAGGTGTTGTGGGTGGTCAATCTCGGCTGCGTCGACCTCAACCCGCATCCGGTGCGCTCCGATGACCTGTCCAGGCCCGACGAGCTGCGCATCGACCTCGATCCCGTGCCGGGGGTGGAGTGGGCCGACGTGCTGGCCACCGCGCAGGCGGCGCGTGAGGTGCTGGCCGATCACGGGCTGGTGGGCTGGCCCAAGACGTCCGGGTCGCGGGGTTTCCATGTGTACGCGCGGATCGAGCGGCGATGGCCGTTCGCCGAGGTGCGCAAGGCGGCCGAGACGGTCGCCCGCGAGGTCGAGCGGCGGGCGCCCGGCCTGGCCACCAGCCGGTGGTGGAAGGAGGAGCGGCACGGGGTGTTCGTCGATTTCAACCAGAACGCCTACGATCGCACGGTGGCCTCCGCCTACTCCGTGCGCGCGGTGCCCGACGCCCGCGTGTCCACGCCGCTGACGTGGGACGAGGTGCCGGGCTGCCGGCCCGGGGAGTTCACCGTCGCCACGGTGCCGCGGCGCCTCGCCGAGCGCGGCGACCCGTGGGAGGACATGGACCTGCACGCCGGCTCGCTCGACGGGCTGCTGGAACTGGCCGAGGAGCTCGGGCCCCCGCCCAGGCCGCCCAAGGGCAGGGGCCGCAGGAAGCAGACGAAGCCGGTGATCGAGATCGCCAGGGCCGAGCACAGGGACGAGGCGATGGCGGGCCTGGAGCGGTGGAAGTCGCGTCATCCGGAGGTCGCGGCCCTGCTGGAGCCCGCCGACGTCCTGGTCGACGGCATGCGGGGGCGCAGCAGTGTGTGGTATCGCATCCGGGTCAACCTGGAGCATGTGCCGGAGGACGAGCGGCCCGCGCAGGAGCCTCTCGAGGTCGACTACGACCCCTGGCACCCCGGCCAGGGATGAGAGGGGTCAGCGGCCGGAGATGAGGTTGGCGAGGCGGGCGTAGACGGAGGTGGTGGTGCCGCGCTCGTTCTCGTGGCGGTCGGCGGCGCGGAAGAGGGCGTAGATGAGCTGCACGCCGGCCCACCGCAGCGGCTCGGGCTCCCACTGCCGAACCTGCCGCCCGACCCACGGCAGCCGCGTCAGTTCGGTGTCGCGCCGCAGCACCAGGTCGCGCAGGGTGCGGCCGGCCAGGTTGGTCGTGGTGACGCCGCTGCCGACGTAGCCGCCCGCCCAGCCGAGCCCGCTGGCGTGGTCGAGGTGCACCGTCGAGCACCAGTCGCGGGGCACGCCGAGCACCCCGCACCAGGCGTGCTGGACCCGCGCGTCGGCCGCCGCGGGAAAGAGCTTGATCAGCATGCGCCACAACAGCGCGACGGTCTGCGGCTGGGTGGCGCCGCGGATGTCGGTACGCGACCCGAACCTGTAGGGCACGCCCCGGCCGCCGATGGCGATGCGGTCGTCGGCGGTGCGCTGGGCGTAGATGTAGGCGTGGGCCTCGTCTCCGACGAGTTCGTTGCCGGCCCAGCCGAGGTGTTTCCACACCTCGGCGGGCAGCGGTTCGGTGACGATCATGGAGCTGTTCATCGGCAGCCACTGCCGGCGCTGGCCGGCCAGCCCGGCGGTGAAGCCCTCAGTGGCCCGGATGACGTAGTCGGCGGTGACGGCGCCGCGCGTGGTGACCGCCGTGGCCTTGGCGGCGCCGCTGCGGGGCCGCAGCTCGGTCACGGTGGTGTTCTCGTAGACGTCCACGCCGAGCCGGGCGACCACGGCGGCCAGGCCGACGGCCAGCTTGGCGGGCTGGATGCGGGCGCAGTGCGGCGAGTACGCGGCCTCCAGCGTGCCGGCGGCCTGCACGCGCTCGGACTGCTCGTCACGTCCGAGCAGGCGCATGTCCGCTGCGCCGTACCCCCATCCGCGCAGTTCGGCGAGCTCGGCGCGGAGCCGGCGCCGCTGGGCGGGGTTGGTGGCGACGTGGAGCAGGCCGCCCTTGTGGATGTCGGCGTCGATGCCCTCGTCGCGGGCGACGGCGATGACCTCGTCGACGGAGCGGAACATGGCGTGCTGCAGGTCGATCATGCCCTGCCGGCCGCGCGTCCTCGCGTGCCGTTTCCTGGAGCCGGCGAACTCGGCCGACAACCATCCGCCGTTGCGCCCGGACGCGCCGAACCCGGCGAACTCCTTCTCGAGGATCGCGATCCGCAGCCCTGGGTCGGCCTGCTTGAGGTAGTAGGCGGTCCACAGGCCGGTGTACCCGCCGCCGACGATCGCGACGTCGTAGTCGCGCGGTCCGGGCAGCGGGGGCCGCCGGGCGGGCAGGCCGATCTGCCGGTACCAGAAGGAGACGCCGCCGTTGGCGAAGTCTTCGGTCAGCGGGATGCCAGTCGTCACCGAACACATTGTCTATTACTGGCATATGCGGAGCAAGTGGACGATGTGTAACAGAACGGGGCATTCAGCTAGCTTCGTGTCGGCCGTTCGTAACCCTCGTCGCCGCCGTAAACGTGCAGGTCAGGGTCGTTCTCCGGCTGGTTCGCCGGGCTGGTGGGCGAGGCGGTGTGCTCGCTGGCGAAGTCGTCCGACAACGCTGGCGGCGCGGGGTGGAGGTAGTCGCGCCAGGAGATGATGCCCCTGGAGTCGGCGTCCGTGGTGAGCTCGCCGTCCCGCTGGGCCGCGTACAGCCTGCCCGGGTAGTGCACGGGCAGGCACGGGCGGCGCACGTTCCTGGCCTCCAGCCAGGTCCTCACCAGTTCCTCGGTGTTCATCACCTCCGGCCCGCCGAACTCGTACTCCCTGCCCTCGGGTCCGCTCGCCAGCAGCGACGCCGCCAGCGCGGCCACCTCGCCCGTGTGCACCGGCTGCCAGGGCAGCGAGCGATCCACGAGCATCACGGGAAACGACGCGTACGCCCGCAGCCGCTGGTCGAGGGACTGCTGGTACCGCGTGGCCCGCAGGACCGTCCAGCCGATCCCGCTCTCACCGATCAGGCGCTCGGCCTCCAGCTTGTGACGGAGGTGACCGATGGCGGCGCGGTCCACCCCGACGATGGAGGTGTAGAGCAGGTGCGGCACCCGCGCCTCGCGGGCGGCGAGCAGCAGCCGGTGGGTGCCGGGCACGTCCACGGCGCCGCGGCCCTTGGGGCCGCTGGTGGCAAGGTGCGCGATCGCGTCCACACCGTGCACGGCGTCCGGGACGCCCTTGCCGGAGACGAGGTCGCCCCAGACCCATTCGACCCGCCCGGAGCTTCCCCGCTCCTTCCTGCTCAGCGCGCGTACCTGGTGCCCCGCCCTCAATAGCGCGGGCAGCAGCGCGCCGCCCAGCGTTCCCGTGGCTCCCGTGACCAGTATGCGCATGCCGCTCCACTACCCGCGAATGCCTGGAAATGACAAGGAACTTCGTAAAAGCGTCTGCGTACGGCACTGCGGGGTAGTGCCGGTCGCATGGCTCGCATCGCATCGGAATCCCTGATCGAACGGCTCGCGGAGTGGGGCGTGGACACCGTCTTCGGCCTGCCAGGGGACGGCATCAACGGCATCATGGAAGGGCTTCGGCGCCACCGTGACCGGGTGCGCTTCGTCCTCGTCCACCACGAGGAGGCCGCGGCCTTCATGGCCACCGGCTACGCCAAGGCCACCGGGCGCCTCGGCGTGTGCCTGGCCACGTCGGGGCCCGGCGGCATCCACCTGCTCAACGGCCTCTACGACGCCAAGCTCGACCACGTGCCCGTGCTGGCCATCACGGGCATGCAGGAGACCTCCGTGCTGGGCACCGCCTACCAGCAGGAGGTCCACCTGGACAAGTTGTTCGCCGACGTGGCCGAGTACAACATGCTGATCACCAATCCGGTGCAGTTGCCCTCGCTGGTGGACCTGGCGATCAGGACGTCCTACGCCCGGCGCGGGGTCTCCCACCTCACGCTGCCCAACGACATTCAGGTGGCGGAGGCGGGGTCGGACCCGTTCCAGCAAATCGCGCCCGCCAGGCCGCCGCAGACCTCGCCCGTCTACCTGCAGCCGGCCGGCATCCCGCGCCAGGAGGACGTCGAGTGGGCCGCCGAGGTGCTCAACCGGGCCGAACGCCCCGCCATCCTCGTCGGCCAGGGCGCGCTGCACGCCCGCCAGGAGGTGCTGGCCGTGGCCGAGGCGCTGGGCGCTCCCGTGGTCAAGACGTTGCCGGGCAAGGCGGTCGTCCCCGACGACTCGCCGTACACGACCGGCGGGATCGGGCTGCTCGGCACCCGGCCGAGCGAGGAGCTGATGGACGACGCCGACGTGCTGTTCATGGTGGGCACGAACTTCCCCTACTCGAAGTTCCTGCCCGAGCCGGGCAAAACCAGGGTCGTGCAGTTCGAGGCGGAGCCGACCAGGGCGGGGGCGCGGATCGCGACCGACGTGCCGGTGGTGTGCGACGCGAAGGAGGGGCTGGCGGCGCTGCTGCCGCTGCTGGCCCGCCGCGACGGCAACGCCCATCTTGCGAAATACCAGAAGAAGATGGCGAAGTGGCGGTCCGACATGGACACCCTGGAGAACCCCGACCGCGACCCCATCGCCCCGCAGTACGCCATGTCCGTCGTCGACCGGCTCGCCTCCGACGACGCCATCCTGACCTGCGACAGCGGCACCATCGCCACCTGGGCGGCCCGGCACTGGACGATCCGCGGGGAGCGCGAGTTCTACCTGTCGGGCACGCTGGCCTCGATGGCGAACGGGCTCCCGTACGCCATCGCCATGCAGCACGCCTTCCCGGAGCGGCAGGTCATCGCGTACGTCGGCGACGGCGGCTTCTCGATGCTCATGGCCGAGTTCCTGACGGCGGTCCAGCAGCGGCTGCCGATCAAGGTCGTCATCAACAACAACAACTCGCTCGGCCAGATCCTGTGGGAGCAGATGGTGCTCGGCTACCCGGAGCACGGCGTGCGCTACGACCAGCCGGAGGCCGACTTCTCGGCCTGGGCCAGGGCGTGCGGGGGCTTCGGCGCCAAGGTCACCAAGGCGGGCGACGTGGCGCCGGCGATCCAGCAGGCGCTCGCCTACGACGGGCCGGCCCTGGTGGACGTGGACGTCAACCCGAACGAGCCGCCGATGCCCGGCAAGGTCTCCTACGACCAGGCCAAGAGCTTCGCGCAGGCGTTCCTGAAGGGCCAGCCGCACAAGGCCGCCATCGCCACGACCCTGTTCAAGGACCGCATCCAGAAGCTGACGGACTGAAGGCGTCTAGACGCTGGCCGCGCAGGCCCTGGTGATTCCGGCGGCGGCGCTCAGCAGCGGCTCGACCAGGCGGGGCAGCTCGCGCACCCGCCGGGTGGAGATCACGATGCCGAGGGCCGCGACCGGCCGCCCGTCCACCAGGATGGGCGCGGCCGCCGAGCACGAGCCGAGCGTCATCTCCTCGTTCGTCAGCGCGTACCCCTGGGCGCGCACCGTCGCCAGCTCCCTGGCCAGCCGCCCGGCCTCGGTGACCGTGTGCGGGGTCGGCCGTTCGAGCTTGCGCGCGAGGTACGCCTGGACGAACCACTCCGGCTCGTACGCCAGCAGCGCCTTGCCGACGCCCGTCGGGTGCATGGGCAGCCGGGAACCGGTCCTGGACAGGATGGGCACCGCCCGCCTGCCGTGCACCTTGTCGACGTAGAGCACCTCGAGCCCGTCGCGGACGGCCAGGTGCACGTTCTCGCCGGTGCTCGTGAACAGCTCCTGCAGCCAGGGATGCGCCAGGTCCTGCAACCGGGCGGGCGCGAGCTGGCCGAGCTCCCACAGCCGCAGCCCGACCCGCAGCCGGCCGTCCGGCGCGCGGCTGAGCGCCTGCCACTCCTCCAGCTCAGTGACCAAACGGTGAGCGGTGCTCAGCGGCACCCCGCTCCGCCTGGCCAGCTCGGTCAGCGTGAGCTGGGGATGGGCGGGATCGAACGCGCCCAGGAGCGCAAGCACCTTGGACGTCACCGAACGCCCCCGAGCGCGAGATCCGCCTGCCATGGGTCAATCCTGCATATTTCTTCCATCCAGTGGAAGGGCAGGTTCGGCTGATCGCCCCTGTAGGCAGGATGCTCCGTATATGCGAACTCAGGTCGGGATCATCGGGGCCGGGCCCGCCGGTCTGCTCCTGTCCCACTTGCTCCACCTGCGCGGCATCTCCTCCGTGGTGCTGGAGAAACGCAGCCGCGCCCACGTCGAGCGGCGGGTCAGGGCCGGAGTGCTGGAGCAGGGCACGGTCGACACGCTGGTCGAGGCCGGCGTCGGCGAGCGCCTGCTGCGCGAGGGGCTGCCGCACCACGGGATCGAGCTCAGGTACGCGGGCACGAGCCACCGCATCCCCTTCGAGAAGCTGGTCCCCGGCCGGCGCATCACCGTGTACGGCCAGCAGGAGGTGGTCAAGGACCTGATCGCGGCCCGGCTCGCGGCGGGCGGCGACGTGCGGTTCGAGATCGAGGACGTCGCCCTGCACGACCTGGAGACGGACCGGCCGTGCCTGACGTTCGGCGGCGCGCGGCTCGACTGCGACGTGATCGCCGGCTGCGACGGCTTCCACGGCGTGTCGAGGCCGTCCATCCCCGAGGGCGTTCTGAGCGTTCACGAGCGGGAATATCCCTTCGCCTGGCTCGGCATCCTGGCCCGGGTGGCGCCGTCGTCCGAGGAGCTCATCTACACCAGGAGCGAGCGCGGCTTCGCCCTGCACAGCATGCGCACACCCGAGATCAGCCGCTTCTACCTGCAGGTTCCGGCGGGGGCGCGGGTGGAGGAGTGGCCGGACGAGCGGATCTGGGCCGAGCTGAAGGCCCGGCTGGAGAGCGTGCCCGGCTTCACGCTGGCCACCGGCGAGATCATGGAGACGGGCGTCACGCCGATGCGGGCGTTCGTGGCCGAGCCCATGCAGCACGGCCGCCTCTACCTGGCCGGCGACGCCGCCCACATCGTGCCGCCCACCGGCGCCAAAGGGCTCAACCTGGCCGTGGCCGACGTCCGCGTCCTCACCGACGCGCTGGCTGCCTACTTCGAGCACGGCTCGTCCGGGCCGCTCGACGGCTACTCGCGGGCGTGCCTGCGACGGGTGTGGCGGGCGCAGCACTTCTCGTGGTGGATGACGACCCTGCTGCACACGTTCGACGACGACGACGCGTACGCGCGCCGGCTGCAGCTGTCCCACCTGGACTACGTGACCTCGTCCGAGGCCGCGGCGACGACCCTGGCGGAGAACTACGTGGGGATGCCATGAAGATCGTGGGTACGGCCGCCGAGGCGGTCGCGGGAATCGGGGTCGGGGCGTCCCTCGCGGTCGGCGGCTTCGGCCTGGCCGGGGTGCCCGCCGTGCTCATCAAGGCGCTGCTCGGGCAGCGCACGACCGGGCTGCACGTCGTGTCCAACAACTGCGGCACCGACGGGCGCGGCCTGGGCGAACTGCTCGCGGCGGGCCGGATCGCCCGCGTCACCGCCTCGTACGTCGGGCAGAACACGGAGTTCGCCCGCCAGTACCTGGCCGGCGAGCTGGAGGTGGAGCTGATCCCGCAGGGCACGCTGGCCGAGCGGCTGCGCGCCGGCGGGTGCGGCATCCCGGCCTTCTACACGAAGGCGGGCGTGGGGACGCTGGTCGAGGAGGGCGGGCTCCCGTGGCGCTACCGCTCCGACGGCTCGGTGGCGGTGGCGTCGCCGCCGAAGGAGGTCAGGAAGTTCGACGGCGTCCCGTACATCCTGGAACACAGTATCCGTACGGACTTCGCGCTCATCCGGGCCGCACGCGGCGACCTGCACGGCAACCTGGTGTTCGCCAAGGCCGCACGCAACTTCAACCCCCTGGCCGCCATGGCGGGACGGGTCACCATCGCCGAGGTCGAGGAGCTGTGCGAGCTCGACCCCGAGGAGGTGCACCTGCCCGGGATCTTCGTGCAGAAGGTGCTGGCGCTGGATCCCGCGCAGGCGGCCGACAAACCCATCGAGCGGCGGACGGTGCGTTCCTGATGGCCTGGACCAGAGAGCAGATGGCGGCCCGCGCGGCCGGCGAGCTGCCCGACGGCTCGTACGTCAACCTCGGCATCGGCCTGCCCACGCTCATCCCCGCCCACCTCGGCGGCCGTAGCGTTGTGATCCACTCGGAGAACGGCATCCTCGGGGTGGGGCCGTACCCGCTGCCCGGCGAGGAGGACGCCGACCTGATCAACGCGGGCAAGGAGACGGTGACCGTCGCGCCCGGGGCGTCGTACTTCGACTCGGCGCTGTCGTTCGGCATGATCCGCGGCGGTCACGTGGACGTGGCGGTGCTCGGCGCCATGCAGGTGTCGCAGGCCGGCGACCTGGCCAACTGGGCGGTCCCCGGCAAAATGATCAAAGGCATGGGCGGGGCCATGGACCTGGTGCACGGCGCCCGCAGGGTCGTCGTGATCATGGAGCACACCACCCGCGACGGCGACCCCAAGTTCCTGCCCGCCTGCACGCTGCCCCTGACCGGCCGGGCCTGCGTCGACCGCGTGATCACCGACCTGGCCGTCATCGACGTCGTCCAAGGCGGGCTGAAGCTCGTGGAGACCGCGCCCGGTGTCACCGCCGAGGAGGTGCGCGCCAGGACGGCGGCCGACCTGTCATGACCCCCAAGGCCCCGCAGAGAGGACCCGCATGAGCCATCCTCCGTACCTGAGCCCCGGCTACCGCAGCACCATCGCGCGCGCCCCCTCACGCCCGCCCGTCTCCTTCAAGCTCGACCCCGACGCGATCGAGCTGACCAGCCCCGTCCTCGGCCACGAGGAAGTCGGCGCGCTCGACGCCGACCTGACCAGGCAGCACGCGGGCGAGCCCATCGGCGAGCGCATCATCGTCGAGGGGCGCGTGCTCGACGACGACGGACGCCCGCTGCGCGGCACGCTGGTCGAGCTCTGGCAGGCCAACGCCGCCGGGCGCTACGCCCACGACCTCGACCGGCACCCCGCCCCCCTCGACCCCAACTTCACCGGAGCCGGACGGTGCCTCACCGACCAGGACGGCCGCTACCGGTTCGTCACGATCAAGCCCGGCGCCTACCCGTGGCGCAACCACGACAACGCCTGGCGCCCCGCCCACCTGCACTTCTCCGTCTTCGGGCAGGCCTTCACCCAGCGGCTGATCACCCAGATGTACTTCCCCGGCGACCCCCTGATGCCCTTCGACCCGATCATGCAGTCGATCCCGGACGAGGCGGCCAGGCAGCGGCTCGTCTCGTCGTTCGAGCTCGGCCTCACCGAACCCGAGTGGGCCCTCGGCTACGCCTTCGACATCGTGCTCGGACGCACCCCGATGGAGACGCCATGACCACCCCCTCCCAGACGGTCGGACCGTTCTTCAGCCACGCGCTGCCGTACGAGCGGGACTGGGAACTCGTACCCGACGGGCATCCCGGCGCGATCACGCTCACCGGGCGGGTGTTCGACGGCGGCGGGGAGCCGGTGCCCGACGCCCTGCTCGAACTCTGGCTCGGCTTCACCGGCGAACGCGGCGCGCTCAGCAGGCAGGGCGGGCAGGTGTCCGGGTTCGGCCGCTGCGCCACCTCGCCGGACGGCACGTACCGCTTCCGCGCCACCCGGCCGCCGAGGCCGTACCTGTCGCTGCAGATCTTCGCCCGCGGGCTGCTGCGCTCCCTGCTCACCCGCGTCTACCTGGAGGACGTGCCCGACCCGCTGCTCGACGGCCTCGACCCCGGGCGCAGGGCCACGCTCATCGCCGCCGGTTCTGGCGACTCCTACCGCTTCGATGTGAGACTGCAGGGAGCGGAGGAGACGGTGTTCATTGACTTCTGACCCGACGGAGGCCGACGGCGGCCTGCTCGCCCCGGTCCGGGCGGGCACCAAGGCGGAGGCGATCACCTCGGACGCGGCGTGGCTGCGGGCCATGCTGGAGGCCGAGGCGGCGCTCGCCCGCGCCCAGGGCCGCCTGGGGCTCATCCCACCGGAGGCGGCGGCCGCCATCGACAGGGCCGCCGCCACGCTCGTGCCCGACCCTGCCGGCATCGCCACGCGGTCCAGGCAGTCGGCCACGCCCGTCGTGCCGCTGGTGGCCGACCTGCGGCAGGCCGTGCCCGGCGCGGCCCGCCACGTGCACCGGGGAGCCACCAGCCAGGACATCGTGGACAGCGCCGCCATGCTGGTGGCCGCGCGGGCGGTCCGCGCCGTCGTCGGCGACCTGGGCGCCGTCATGGACGACCTGGGCGAGCTGGCCGGGCGTCACCGGGACACGGTGATGGCCGCGCGCACGCTGGGGCAGCACGCGGTGCCGACGACGTTCGGGCTGAAGGCGGCGCAGTGGCTGGCGGGGCTCATGCGCGCCCGCGCCCGGCTGCGCGAGCTGCGCCTGCCCGCCCAGCTCGGCGGCGCGGCCGGCACCCTGGCCGCCTTCGCCGAGCAGGACCCGCCCGCCGCCTTGGCCCTGGTGGAGGTGTTCGCCGAGGAGATCGGGCTGGCCGCGCCCGAGGCGCCGTGGCACGCCGAGCGCTCCGCCGTCACCGACCTGGGCGCCGCGCTCGCCGGCACCGCCCGCGCGCTCGGCAAACCGGCCACCGACATCATCCTGCTGGCCCAGACCGAGGTGGGGGAGGTGGCCGAGTCGTCGTCCGGAGGTTCCTCGGCCATGCCGCAGAAGCGTAACCCCGCGCTGTCCGTACTGGTCCGGTCGGCCGCGCTCCAGGTGCCCGCCTACACGCAGGTGCTCGGCCAGGTCGGCGAGCACGAGCGGGCAGCGGGGGCCTGGCAGGCCGAGTGGCTGCCGCTGCGCGAGGCGCTCCGCCTGACCGGCGGCGCGGCCGAGACCGCCGCCGAGCTCGTGGGCGGGCTCCAAATCTTCCCCGAACGGATGCGCGCCAACGCCGGGCTGACCGGAGGCCGCCTCGTCGCCGAACGCCTCGCCGCCCACCTCGGGCACGACAGGCTCGCCGAGATCATGCCCCGGCCCGGGCCGCTCCGGCTCGGCGACGCGCTGGCCGAGGCAGGCCTCGACCAGGACCCGGACGACCTGCTCGACCCGTCCGCCTACGTCGGCGCGGCCGGGCGGCTCGTCGACCGCATTCTCGCCACCTACCGGGAGCAGCCGTGAAACTCCACCACCGCGTGGACGGCCCGTCCGGCGCGCCGCTGCTGGTGCTCGGGCCCTCGCTCGGCACCACGACCGAGGTCTGGCGCCCCCAGCTCGCCGAGCTCACCACGTCCTGGCGGGTGCTCAGGTACGACCTGCCGGGCCACGGCGGCTCCCCGCCCGCCACCGCGTTCACGGTCGGCGACCTTGCTGCGGCCGTACTCGAACTCGCGGGTGACGAGCGCTTCGCGATCGGCGGCATCTCGCTCGGCGGCGCCGTCGCCACCGCCGTCGCCCTGCGCGAGCCCGGCCGGGTACGCGGGCTCGTGCTGTGCTGCACGTCGGCCCGCTTCGGCGAGCCGGGACCATGGCGGGAGCGGGCCGAGCTGGTACGCGCCCAAGGGGTGGCCGTGCTCGCCCCGGCGCTGGAGAAACGCTGGTTCACGCCCGGCTTCGACGGGCGGTGGCTGCTGGAAGGGCTTGCGGAGGTGCACGCCCCGTCGTACGCCGCCTGCTGCGAGGCCCTGGCCGCCTTCGACGTGACGGGCGGGCTCGGCGAGGTCGGCGCGCCCACCCTGGTGATCGCGGGGGCCGAGGACCCCGCCACGCCGCTCGACCACGCGCTCACGCTGGCCGGCGGCATCCCGGGAGCGTCGCTCACGGTCGTGCCGGGGGCGTCTCACCTGGCCGCCGTCGAGCGCCCCGAGGCCGTCGCCGCCGCCATCACCCGCCACCTGCGGGACGCCGGCGGTCACGCCGGGATGCGCACCAGGCGTGAGGTGCTCGGCGACGCGCACGTCGACCGTGCCATCGCCGCGACGACCGGCTTCACCCGCGACTTCCAGGACTTCATCACCCGCTACGCCTGGGACGAGATCTGGAACCGACCCGGGCTGGACCGGCGCACCCGCAGCTGCGTCACCCTCACCGCCCTCGTCGCCAGAGGGCACCTGGACGAGCTGGCCATGCACGTACGGGCGGCGTTGCGCAACGGGCTCACCCCCGACGAGATCAAGGAGGTGCTGCTCCAGACCGCCGTCTACTGCGGGGTCCCGGCCGCCAACGCCGCCTTCGCGGTGGCCCGCCGCACACTGGACGAAATCGGGCCAGAGGGTCCCTGACCTTGGAAAATGCTTTAAGGTTGGCGGGTGGTTTTCGAGGAGGGATGGGCGGCTTCGCCCTTGCGGTGGTTGATGAACGCGCTGGGCGACGCCCAGCTCGCCAGGATGCACGCCGACCCCGGCATGGTGGCCGCGGTCGACCAGCACGCGGCGGTGCTGCGCGACGCGATCCCGCTCGACCGGGAGACGCTGGGCGACTACCTGCTCGGGTTCCTGGACGAGCTGCGGCACCGTGGGTGGATCTTCAGCGGCGAGCCGGATGCGCCGGCGCTGCGGCTGACGGCCGTCTGCTGGCTGGCGCGCGAGCTCGACCTGCTCGAGGACGGCCACCCGGCCTGACCGCGCTCACCCGGCCCTCACCGGCGCCCTCACCGGCGCCCTCACCGGCGCCCTCACCGGCACGGCCCGGGCCCCCGAAGGCCGGGCCGGTCGAGTGAGGGCGGGCGGGACGTGCGGGCGGCCCAGTGGGCGGAGGCCGTCACGGTCGCCTACTCCGGAGGCATGTCCGAGCGGGTGGTGCGCCCACCCGGCATCGTCCGCACCTGCGCGGTCTCCTCGGTCATCGACCGGGCGTCCTCACGGCCGCGCTGGTACGCCTCCGCGTGCGCCCTCGCCTGGGGCGCCTCGGCCTCGATGCGGCCCAGCCAGCGCTCCCAGCGTTGCTGCATCGGCCGGATGAGCCCGCCGCCGATCCCGATCGCCGCGATCGCGCCGATGGTGGCGAGCACCGTGATCAGCACCGGCGTGGTGACGGTGGTGGCGACGCCGATCTGGTTCAGCGCGGCGATGATGCCCAGCGCCCAGATGAACACCGCGGCCAGGGTCGCCAGGAAGCGGCCGTAGGACAGCCCGCCCAGCGCGCCGGCGAGGATGTCCCTGACGGCCTTGGCGATGGCGCCGGCCACCACGATGATCACGATGGCCACGATGGCCTTGGGCAGCCAGCCCACCACGGAGGCCAGCAGCGCCGAGATCGGGTTGGGCCCGAAGACGTTGAACGCTATCTGCAGGGTGATCAGCAGGATCGCGTAATAAACGATCTTCGCGAGCAGGCCGCTGGCGGTGTAGTCGCTCCGCTGCAACCAGCGGTGCACGCCACTGCGGTCAACGACCCGCTCGAAGCCGACACGTTCGAGCACCTTGTTGACGATCTTCGCCAGCAGTTTGGCCACGATCCATCCGATGATGAGAATCACGATGAACGCGACCAGCTTCGGGACGAACGATGCTATTTGCCGGAATACGTCCGCAATCCCTTGGCCTATGTTGATGTCCACGGTTTCCTCCTCCGAGGAGCTGATGCAACGGCGCTACCCGTACCGCATCGGTATATGCACACAGCGCCACCGAAAGCTCGCATAAGGCGACATATCACCGTTCGGGTCGATAGGGTGATCACCATGCATCGAAGCCGCGTGTACGCCCTCCTCATCGACACACCCACCGCTGAAGCCGGCCAGGCGGCGGCCTTCTGGGCGGCGGCGCTCGGCGCCACGGCACGCCCGCTCGAAGGGTACGAACAGTTCATCTCGCTGCACGGAGCCGTACCGAACATCGCCGTGGCCGTCCAGTCGGCCGACGAGCAGCCCCGCTTCCACATCGACATCGAGTCCGACGACGTCGAGGCCGAGGTCCGGCGCCTGGTCGCGCTCGGCGCCACCGAGGTGTCACAGTGGCAGGAGTGCCGTACGCTGCGCGCGCCCGGCGGGCACCTGATGTGCGTGCTGCCCGTGGAGAGCGACAGGGAGTTGTTCGACGCCGAGGCGAAGACCTGGCCGTGACCGCGGGCCAGGGCCGACCTCATGACCCGTTGAGGCGGTGACCGGCACGATCACTCCGACCGTGCGGCCTTCAGGTGAGCGGCGGCGGCCTGTTCCAGGTGGACGAGGTCGGAGGCGACGGTGGCGAACGTGAAACCCTCCGCCAGGCGGCGGGCGGCCTGCTCGCCACCCGGGTTGTGGATGCCTGCCGCGATCCCGGCCCGCTCAGCGGTCGTCCTGATCGTCTCCAGCGCCTCTTCGAAAACCCCCGCGACCTCCGGATCGCCGGGGAACCGGCCGCCCACGGCCAGGCACAGGTCGGACGGGCCGACGTACACGCCGTCCAGGCCCGGAGTGGCGCAGATGGCCTCGATGCCGGCCAGGCCCCGCGGCGTCTCGATCATGGCGAGGACCAGCACGCTGTCGTCCGCCTCGGCGGGCGCCGGGCCGATCCTCAGCATGGAGCGCATGGGGCCGTACGATCGGCGGCCCGCGGCCGGGTAGCGGGCGGCCGACACGGCGCGTGCCGCGTCCTCGGCCGTGTCGACCAGCGGCACGATCACGCCGCCCGCCCCGAAGTCGAGCGCCCTGCCGATGGCCGCCGGGTCGCCCGACTCCACGCGTACCAGGCCGGTGGAGCGGCCTCCCGCGTCGATGGCCATGAGGTTGCTCAGCAGCCCGGCGTCGCCGATCAGCCCGTGCTGGCGGTCCAGCGTCACGTAGTCGTACCCCAGTCGGGCCAGGCGTTCGGTGGCGACGGGCGCGTCCAGCACCACCCAGTAGCCGACGGCCCGTTCCCGGTTGCGGATCTTCCTGGCGAACTCGGCGGCGGTCATGCGCTCTGGCTCCTCTGCGCTGGTGCGGATGGGCGTGGCGGATGGGCGTGATGGCCTCGCGGTCATCGGTTGTACGCGGGCATGGGGCCTCGCAGCGCCTCGCCCACGGCATCGCAGGCGGCGGCCACGTCAGCGGGCAGCGGCCCGGCAGCAAAGCGCGGACAGGTCGGCGGCCACCTGTGCGGCGCGCAGCCCGGCGGGGGAGAGCGGCGCGTGCTCGCCGGCGTCCGGGTGCGGGATGCCCGCCGTGGCAGCGCCACCGGGTCGCGGCGGCCGCGCAGCAGCCCGCCGAGGATCTCCTCGGCGGCGGTTGCTTGCGGGCAACTGTGGCACAGCTTGCGTGTTTCATGCAATACTCGCCGCGTGAATCGCGCAATATGACGGGTCTGGAGGTGGGGGCGTGGGCCACGCTCCGGTGTTCGCCCTGGCGGACGACCTGTCGGGGGCGGCGGAAACGGCGGCCGTGCTCATGTCGCCCGCGCGCCCCGCGCGCATCGTGCTGTCCGGGCCGCCGTACGACGCCGCGCCGCCCGTACTCGTAGCCGACCTCGACACCCGGCACCGTCCCGGGGTCGCCGGCCTGGTACGGGAGGCGCTCGCCTGGGCGGCGGGCCGCCACGTCCTCGTCAAGATCGACTCGCTGCTGCGCGGCGACGTCGCCGCCACCGTCCACGCCTGCCTCACCACGTTCGCGGGCCCGGCGCCCGTGCCCGTGGTGCTGGCCTCCGCGCTCCCGCAGGCCGGTCGCACGGTCGTGGACGGTGTGCCCCTCATCCACGGCATCCCCTTGCGCGAAACACGCACCCCCGATCCCGCCGTCGGACCGGCCGGCGGGCCGACCCGTGCACGGCGCTCTCAGCCGGGCGCTGTGCGGGCCACTGTGCCGGCCACTGTGCCGGCCACTGAGCCGGCCACTGTGCCAGCCACTGGGTCCGGGGCCGGGCCGGGCACGGTGGCTGCGGCCCTTGGTGAGGTGCCGTCGGCAGGCGTCGGGCTGGCCACGGTCCGTGCCGGTCAAGCCGCCCTCAGGGAGGCGCTGGCGGAGACGGTCGCGGGTGGGCGGGTGGCCGTGTGCGACGCGGAGACCGACGCCGACCTGGACACGATCGTCGCGGCCGCGCTCGCCGGCGACCCGGGAACCCGGCTCGTCGGTGCCGCCGGCCTGGCCGCCGCCCTGGGCCGCACCCTGAACGCCGCTGCGGGCGCCGCGCGGCCCGCCGGGCCACCGCACTCTCCGGGCGGCGGATCGCCGGTTCCTGTCACCGGGTCGTCTACGGGCGACACCGTGTCGTCCCTGGGCGGCAGGTGGTCTCCGGGCCCGCTGCTCGTCGTGGTCGGCACGGCGGAACCGGCCGCCGCGGAGCAGGCCAGGTTGCTCGTGGCGCACGGCGCCGTGCCCGTGGTCCTCGACGCGGCAGATCTGCACGCGGTGAACCCCGGCACGGCGGCGGCTCCCTGTACGGCGGTCGGTGGCCGTGCCGCGGAGCCCAGGGACGCCAGGGGGAGTAACCCGGTCGTCGGGCGGCTGCGGCGGGCCCTGGGCGGCGGGGTCGCGGTGCTGACCGTACGCGGAACGGCGCCGCCCGCCCTTCCCGCCCTGCTCGGCCGGATCGTCCGGGAGGCGGTCGGAGGGACGCGGGCCGACCTGGTCCTGACCGGCGGGGAGACCGCGAGGAGAGTGCTCGACGCGCTGGGCGTGCGCGAGATGGTCCCCGTGGGCCAGGTGCACCACGGCGCGGTGCACAGCCGGACCCCGGACGGCCGTTCCGTGGTGACGAGGCCGGGCAGCTTCGGCGGACCGGACAGCCTCCTGCGCATCGCCGCCCATCTCAGACCCCGGTGCTTTCCCCGCACGGGCGCCACCATCGACGAAAGGCCGACATGAGCAGCACTCCTCTCATCGCCCTCACCATGGGGGACGGTTCCGGCGTAGGTCCGGAGGTCGTCGTCGGCGCGCTCCTCGCCCCCGGGACCTCCGCCTTCTGCCGCCCGGTCGTCATCGGCGACGCGGGACGCCTGCGCAGGGCCGCGGAGATCCTCTGTCTGGAGCCGGAGGTGGTCAGGGTGGAGCGCGTGGGCGAGGCCGTCTTCGAGCCGGGCCGGATCAACGTCGTCGATCCGGGGCTGCTGCCCGAGGACCTGCCGTGGGGCCGGGTGTCGCCGGTCGCGGGTCACGCTGCCTACACGTACGTATGGCTGGCCGCCGAGCTGGCGACGTCCGGCGACGTCCAGGCGATCTGCACGGCCCCGCTGAACAAGGAGGCGCTGCACGCGGCCGGGCACCTCTTTCCCGGGCACACCGAGCTGCTGGCGCACCTGACGGGTACGCCGGAGGTGTCGATGATGTTGTCGACGTCGAAGGTCAAGGTCATCCACGTCACCACGCACGTCGGGCTCATCGACGCGGTCGCGCGCATCGAGCCCGGCCTGGTCGAGCGGACCGTCCGCAGGGGTGAGGCGGCGCTGCGCGGCTCGGGCGTGGAGCGTCCGAAGATCGGCGTGTGCGGCATCAACCCGCACGCGGGGGAGAACGGCCTGTTCGGGTACGGCGAGGAGGAGCAGAAGATCGTTCCCGCGGTCGAGCTCCTGCGGGCGGAGGGCATGGACGTGCACGGCCCGCTCCCCGCCGACACCGCGTTCTTCCTGGCGGGCCGCGGCGACTACGACCTGGTCGTGGCCATGTACCACGACCAGGGGCACGGCCCGGTGAAGATCCTCGGCCTGGAGGCCGGGGTGAACATCACGGTGGGCCTGCCGGTGATCAGGACCTCGGTGGACCACGGCACCGCCTTCGACATCGCGGGGAAGGGCGTCGCCGACGCCGGTAGCATGATCGAGGCGCTCCGCCAGGCGGCAGAGCTGTCGTCCGCGCGGGGCGTCTGACGGGAGGGGCCATCGATGGGCCGCGCAGCGCAGGCTCGCCGTGACGAGATCGTCCGCCTGGCCACCACCACAGGGCTGGCCAGCGTCGAGGAGCTGTCGGGCCAGCTGGGTGTGACGGCGTCCACCATCCGCCGTGACCTGGCCCATCTCAAGGCGGCCGGGCTGCTGGCGCGCACGTACGGCGGGGCGATGGCGGTCGTCACCCATCCCGAGGCCTCGCTGCGGCAGCGCATCGGGGAGGCGTTCGAGGCCAAGCGGGCCATCGCCGCCTGGGCCGCCGCGCGGATCCGCCCGGGGGAGACGATCCTGCTCGACTCGGGCTCGACGACGGGCGCGCTCGCCCACGAGCTGCGGCACGCCGCCGACCTGACCGTGGCCACCACCGGCCTGAACGCCCTGCAGGAACTGGTGGGCGCCGACGGCGTGCACGTGGAGTGCCTGGGCGGCACCCTGCGCCACGTGAGCCAGGGCTTCGTGGGCCCGCTGGCGGAGGCGGCACTGAGCAGGATGACGTTCGACCGGGTCTTCCTGGGCGCCGACGGCGTCACGGCCGAGGACGGCATCTGCGAGGCCGACCTGCAACAGACCCGCTTCAAGGAGCTGATGATGCAACGCTCCCGCCATGTCTACCTGCTGGTCCACGCCGCCAAGCTGGGCCGCCGCCCGTTCCACGCCTGGGCCCGCATGCCCGACGCCTGGACTCTCGTCACCGACGCGTCGGTGACCCCCGAATCCCTCAAGCCGTTCGCGGCCGAAGGCGTGGAGACGGTGGTCGTGGACCCGCGGACCCACGGGTAGCCGAGGCGGGCGTTCGACCGGGGACGGTCATTCGCGTCGCGTGGCGTGTAGAGCATGATCCAACGGTCGCTTCCCGGGTCGTCGGAACAGCTCGATGCCCTGCCCGGCCATCCCCGGCCAGGCAGGTAACCGCCCATGCGGGACAACCGGAAGCCCCAGACTCCTGGCACAGGCCATGAGCTGGGGCTGTCGGAAAACTGGTGGACGATACTGGGATTGAACCAGTGACCTCTTCCGTGTCAGGGAAGCGCTCTCCCGCTGAGCTAATCGTCCTTTTGAGTGGTGAACTCAGAGCGGAAGACGGGATTCGAACCCGCGACCCTCACCTTGGCAAGGTGATGCTCTACCACTGAGCCACTTCCGCGTGCGCCGCACTTTACTTTAGCGGATCCCGGAGGGTCCGCCGGTCGCGAGGTGGAGACGGGATTTGAACCCGTGTAGACGGCTTTGCAGGCCGCTGCCTCGCCTCTCGGCCACTCCACCAGGAGTCTCGCTCCGAGCGGAAGACGGGATTCGAACCCGCGACCCTCACCTTGGCAAGGTGATGCTCTACCACTGAGCCACTTCCGCGTGAACCCCGGGCGGCGCGCGCCCTGGTCACAGGAAAACCATATCGTCTTCCCGGAGTGCGCGTGCGCGGCACGAGGCGGGTGGAGGCATTTTCAGTGGAGCACCCTCATGTCCCTGGCCTTGACGAACATCACGCGGTGCCCGAGCTGGATCTGGTGATAGCGCAGCCGGCCGGTCGTGGTGACGTGCCGAGACGGCTGGAAGGCGTTGGCGGCGTAGTAGGAGCCGGTGACCGTGTCGCCCAGCGAGTACGTCTGGCCGGTGCCGATCGTGTACGGGAGCGGCCGCAGTGGCTGGTGGGCGGCGAGCTTGTAGGCGGACTTCTCGGGATAGGCCCGGCCGTACACCTTCACACCGTCCGTGCGCGGCGTGACCAGCGGGCCCTTGGCGGGAACGGCGGTCGGAGCCGAGGCCGGGTTGTGGAACCACGCCTTCTGCCCGAGGTACCAGATGGCCGTCCAGTCACCCTCGCGCTCCGCCACGGCGTAGCGCTGGCCGGTGGAGGCGCGGGCGCCGTGGTCGTACACGCTGCGGGTGCTGGGCTTGTTCCCGTGTTTGCCGACGTCCTTGACCAGCGGCGCCGACTTCTTGGGCGCCGTGTGCAGCAGGACGGCCGAGGCGCCGTGCGGCGGGCACGCCTTGGCGGGCTTGGCCGCGTCGCAGCCGGTGAAGCGGGGACGGTGGGTGGCGTACGACGGGAGGATGATGACGGACTCGCCGTTCTCGGCCGCCTTGAACGGCCGGCGCATGAGGTCGAAGTAGTGTGCCCAGTCCCAGTAGGGGCCCGGGTCCTCGTGCATGCCGGCGACCGTCGCCGGGGTGGTGCCCGGGACGTTGTCGTGCCCCAGGATGTGGGCGCGGTCGAGCGGGACGTCGTGCTTGGCGGCGAGGAACCTCACGAGCCTGGCCGAGGCGCGGTACATCGCCTCCGTGTACCAGGCGCCCCCCTTGGCTAGGTATCCCTCGTGCTCGATGCCGATCGAGCGGGTGTTGACGTCCCAGTTGCCCGCGTGCCAGGCGATGTCGTTCGTCGCGACGTGCTGGGCGACGTGCCCGTCGCGGGAGCGGATCGTGTAGTGCCAGCTCACGTACTTCGGGTTGCGGACCAGGGAGGGGATGCCCCGGTAGGTGCCCTCGGTGTCGTGGACGACGATGTAGTCGACCTCCCGGGTGCGGTTCAGGCGGTCGTGGTTGCCGTAGTCGCGGTGCTTCTTCTTGCCGAACCGTCTGTGCGCGGCGGGCATCCACTCGCAGGCGAGCGCGGCGGGGCACTCCGCCTGGCGGGCCCCCGACTCCGCCTTGGCGCTGTCGTACCCCTCGCCGGCGAGGCCGGGCGCGTCCCCGTCGAGCTGCTCGTCGGACGGTGTGTCCCAGTCGGCGAAGGACCCGTCGGGATCGCTCCAGGGCTCGCTCTCATGGTCGCCGACGAAGGACGGCAGGTCGGGTACGGGGTCCAGCCGCACCAGGTGACCGTCGTCCGTACGGCGTTCCACGCCCTCCCGCATCACCGAGAACACCTCGTCGGCGAAGCCCTGGGCGGTGGCGGGGTCGTCGGAGCCGGAGTAGCGGGCGACGGCGTCGTACCAGTCGGCCGGGTCGGCGCTGGGACGTTCCTGGTAGGAGGCGAGGAGGGCGGCGCCGGCCCTGATGTTGGCGGCAGGGTCGGTCCTGAGCCGGGCGGGCGCGACGCCGACGAGGCGGCCGGCTCGGGGGAGTGTCGCCATCGGCGCGTCCTGCGCCATGCGCAGCGCGGACGACGCGAGCGGCTCGACGCGCGCCCTGGGCATCGGGCGGGCCTCGTCGCCGCGGGCGTCGCCGAGCGCGTCCCCGAGCGTGCCGTCGAGCGCCTCGGCGGGGAACGTGTCGACCAGGTGCATCGGGCCGTAGCCGCCGGCCGTGCTCGGGCGCCCGCCGTTGGCGTCCCAGCGGGACTGCAGGTACGCCACGCCGAGCAGCACGCTCTCCGGCACGCCGTACTCGCGGGCGGCGGCGGCGAAGTCGGACTGCCGCCCGGTCGCCGCGACATCGGCTCCAGAGCCGGCGGGCAGATCGGCGGGCAGATCGGCGGGCAGGGCGGGCGCGCTCAGCGCGGTGGCGACCAGGACGACGGCGAGCCAGAGCTGCATGAACATCTCCCCCATGGATGTCACGATGCGACTACTCAGCGTAACTGTTCTCAGAAAGGGATGTGTCAGACGGGCCGGATGATACGGATGGGACTTGCGGGATCACGCCGAAGGCGGCATCCGGCAGATGCGCCGGAATCGCCGTGCCGCCAGGGGGCGCGGGCACTCCGATGGGCGTTGGGGTTAGATCCTGCCCGATATCGGGCAGGATGATGGCGTGTCTCGCTCAAGAGCCGTAAGGTCCTCGTCTGTGCCACCGGCACGGCCCCCGTACGAAGATCTGATCGCTCACCTCACGAGGACGAGCCCGCTCGGGCCTGGTGAGGCGGCGCGCGTGGTCGCCGACGTGCTGGCGTACTTCTCGGAGACGACCGAGGAGTTCGTACGGCGCCGTCACGGCGAGCTGAAGGCGCGCGGTCACACGAACGACGAGATCTTCCCGAGGATCGCCGCCGAATTACGGGGCCGCCGGGTGGCCGCGCCGGAGTTGTCGCTGCGACAGCTCCGCAGGATCGTCTACGGATGAACAGGGAGACTCGATGTGCGGAATCGTGGCCTACGTCGGCCCAAGGGACGCGGCCCCCATCCTGCTGGAGGGTCTGCAGCGGCTCGAATACCGGGGCTACGACTCGGCCGGGGTCGTGGTGTCCAACAAGGGGCTGAAGGTCCGTAAGGTCAAGGGCCGGGTGGCCGACCTGGCCAAGGTCGTGCCGGTGAGGTTCAAGGGCGGCCTCGGCATCGGGCACACCCGCTGGGCCACGCACGGCGTCCCCAGTGACACCAACGCCCATCCGCACCTGTCCGCCGACCAGCGCATCGCGGTGGTCCACAACGGCATCATCGAGAACGCCGGCGAGCTGCGGGCCAAGCTGGAGGCCGACGGCGTGGTGTTCGCCTCCGAGACCGACACCGAGGTGCTCGCGCACCTGGTCGCGCACGCCGCCGACGAGAACGACTCGCTGGAGGAGGCCGTCAGGAAGACGCTCAAGAGCGTCGTCGGTACGTACGGCATCGCCGTCATCGACGCCGAGCGGCCCGGCGAGGTGGTCGTGGCGCGCAACGGCAGCCCGATCGTGCTCGGCATCGGCGAGAAGGAGATGTTCGCAGCGTCCGACGTGGCCGCCCTGGTCCGCTACACGCGCCAGGTCGTGCACCTGGAGGACGGCGAGCTGGCCGTGCTGAAGGCCGACGGGTTCCACACCTTCGCCAGCGACGCCCGCGAGACGGCCAAGGAGCCGCTGACCGTCGACTGGGACGCCGGCCACTACGACACCGGCGGCTACGAGCACTACCTGCTCAAGGAGATCTCCGAACAGCCCGAGACGATCACCCGTACGATGAGCGGTCGTCTCGACGAACGGTTCCACGTGGCCCACCTCGGCGGGCTCAACATGGACGCCCGCGAGACGCGGAGCTTCCGCCGGGTGAAGATCATCGGCTGCGGGTCCGCGTACTATTCAGGACAGATCGGGGCACAGCTCATCGAGGAGCTGGCGCGCATCCCGTCCGACGCCGAGCCGGCCAGCGAGTTCCGCTACCGCAACCCCGTCGTCGACCCCGACACGCTCTACGTCGCGATCAGCCAGTCGGGAGAGACCTACGACACGCTCGCCGCCGTGCAGGAGCTCAAGCGCAAGGGCGGCCGGGTCATCGGCATCGTCAACGCCGTGGGCAGCGCCATCGCCCGCGAGGTGGACGGCGGCATCTACCTGCACGCGGGCCCCGAGGTCTCGGTGGCCTCGACCAAGGCGTTCACCTCGACCGCGGTGGCCTTCGCGCTGCTCGCGCTGCATCTGGGCCGGGTGCGCGACCTGTCGCCGGCCGACGGGCGGCGCATCGTGGAGGGCCTGCGCCGGCTGCCCGGCCACGTCGAGGAGGTCCTGGCGCAGGACGACAAGATCGCCGAGCTGGCGGAGAAGTACGCCGGCCACGCCGGCATGATGTTCGTCGGCCGCGTGCGCGGCTACCCGGTGGCCCGCGAGGGCGCGCAGAAGCTCAAGGAGATCTCCTACGTGCACGCGGAGGCCTACCCGGCCAGCGAGCTCAAGCACGGCCCGCTCGCCCTCATCGGCCCCGAGATGCCGACGGTCGCGATCGTCCCCGACGACGAGCTGCTCGACAAGAACCTCACCACGCTGGGCGAGATCCGCGCGCGTGGCGGGCGGGTGCTCATGGTCGGCCACCGCGAGCCCGGCCCGAAGCTGGCCGACGACGTCATCGTGATCCCGAAGAACGAGATCGAACTCGATCCGATCCTCCTCACGATCCCGTTGCAGCTGCTCGCGTACCATGCCGCCGTGGCGCTCGGCCGGGATGTCGACAAGCCGCGCAACCTCGCCAAGAGCGTCACAGTCGAATAATTGAGCCGCAAATCAGCCACATTCCCCTCAGGGTAGTGTTATCCGGCTCCAAACGACATAAATTCGATACTGTGCGGCAGTTCGACCAACAGCGGCCCAATCCCGCACGCATGTACGACTACATGCTCGGCGGGAAGGACAACTTCGCGGTCGACCGCCTGGCCCTCGACCAGCTCGCCGAGCTGGTCCCGGAGGCGGTCCCGCTGGCCCGCGCGAACCGGGCCTTCCTTCAGCGTGCCGTGCGCTACGTGGCCGCCGCCGGCGTACGCCAGTTCCTCGACCTGGGCAGCGGGCTGCCGACCCAGGGCAGCGCGCACGAGGTGGCGCCCGAGGCCCGGGTCGTCTACGTCGATCATGATCCGGTCGTCGCCGCGCACTCCAGGGCCCTGCTCGAAGGTTCGGGCAGGGCCGTCTTCGTCGAGGCCGACCTGCTCGACGTCGACGAGGTGCTGGACCGGGCCGGCGCCCTGCTCGACCTGGCCCAGCCTGTCGGGGTGCTGCTGGTTTCGATCCTGCACTTCATCCCCGACACGGCCGGCCCGCAGGACGCGGTGGCGGCGCTGCGCGAGCGGCTGGCGCCCGGCAGCCACCTGGTGATCTCCCACGCGACGACGAGAGCCAGGACGGAGGACGGCGAACGTGCCAGGACACCCTCCCGTGGCTCGTCGTCGGGCTCGTCGTCGGGCTCGTCGTCGGGGGGCGCCGACCGTACGCCGTCCGAGATCCGCGCGTTCTTCGGCGATCTCCCGCTGGAGCCGCCCGGGCTCGTGCAGGCCACCGACTGGCGTCCCGACCGGCCCAAACTGGTGGGCGACTGGTCGCTGCCCTCCTCGCTGATGGCGGGGGTCGCCAGGAGACCCGCCTGATCCACCGGCACGGGCGTCGCAGCGCGCCGACGCGGCCCCGGTGTGTGACGCTCGGCGACGGATCAATAACCTTTGGTTACGAGGGGGCACGGCGAGGGGGCGCACATGCGGCGACGGCGGTTCTTGGTCTGGGGGCTGGGCGCGGCCGTCTGCGCGGCCGGTTACGCGGCCGGTTGCGGCACGCAGCGGGCCACCGGAGGCGCGGCCGGCCTGCGTACCCGGTTCTCGATCAACCCGGGCGGGCGCCGGTGGGCCCGCGCGGGTCAGGTGTTCGCCGGCGTGGCCCGCGCCGCGGGGTTCGGGACGGGCGAGGGCCCGCAGGTCACGGTGACCGGCCTGCACGCGCTGGCCGCGGCCGAGCTCAACCAGGGCCAGAGCCTGCTCGACGCCGCCACCCCGCTGGCCAGGCTGGCCGGCGAGGTCGAGGTCGTGGTGGTGCCCCAGCACTCACGGTTCAGGGACTTCGGCGACTTCGGCGCCGCCCTGCTCGCCAGGCCAGGGCAGACGCTGCTGGCCGGGGGTCCCCAGGGCGACCCCGACCACCTGCTGTTCGGCCTGATCGCCAAAGGGCTCGGCGCCGACACCCGGCAGGTCGACTACACCGGCTACCCCAGCCGTCACGAGGTCGTCGCCGCGCTTTCGTCCGGCAAGGCGGCCGCCGCGGCGGGCCGGGTCGCGGAGTGGCGTACGATCATCGGCCGCGGCCGGATCAGGGCGCTCGCGGTGTCCTCGGCGGAACGGGTGCCGGACCTCGACGCGCCGACGTTGCTGGAGTCGGGCGTACGCGTGAACTTCGTGGACTGGATGGCGGCCTTCGGCCCACATGACATGCCGGACGAGAGCCGCGAGTCGGCCGTCGGCATGTGCGACGAGGTGACCCGCTCGCCCGGCTGGGAGGCGGCATGCCGGGACGCCGGGTGGCTCTCGCTCCCGCTCACCGGCGACGACTTCGAGCTGTGGCTCGCCTCCGAGGTGCGGCGCACCCGCGGGGTGCTGCGGGACCTCGGGATGGTCGACACGACCAAATCCACAAGATGCAGGGGTGGTTGCGGGATCCGCCACTAGATGTAGGATCCTAGTCGTCGCTGGTTCGCCTCCAAGAGGCGGAGCGAAAGGGAACCCGGTGAGATTCCGGGGCTGCCCCGCAGCGGTGAGCGGGAACGACCGCCGTCACATGCACTGGAGAGATCCGGGAAGCGACGGCCACTAGGCGCTTTCGAGCACGCCCGCAAGCCCGAAGACCTGCCCGCGACATGCAGGGCCGCGTCCCCGGACGCGCCCGCCATGCAGTGTCCATGGCCTCGAGGGAGGGCCGGGGGCCGGTGCGGTCGTGGATTCATGCCGCAGTGCTCTCGCGTGCCCTCACGGGGATGAGCTCGCGAGGAGAGCACGTGACGCAGATCGTTGAGGTTGACCGCCGCCTGGCCATCGAGGAGGCCGCCGCCCGGGTGATCGCCGATCCGGCCGCCTCCCGGGTCGCCGCCCGGCTGCTGGCCGAGGAGATCGCCGACGAGGCGGCAGGGCACGGAGTGCGCTCGTTCTCCGAGTCGATCGCGGCCACCCACGCGGCGGGGCTGATTCAGGACGGTCTGGCGGAGTTCGTCGCCGCGCACGCCGCCGAGCTGGACGCGCTGATCCGCGCGGAGGCGGACGACCGGTTCGAGTATTTCGGCTTGCGCACGGTCTACGACCGCTACCTGCTGCGCCACCCGGAGACCCGCAAGGTGCTGGAACGGCCGCAGCACTTCTTCCTCCGCGTGGCCTGCGGGCTGGCGGAGTCGGTCGCCGAGGCGGCCGAGTTGTACGCGCTGATGTGCACGCTGTCCTACCTGCCGAGCTCGCCCACCCTGTTCAACGCGGGAGCGCGCCGGCCGCAGCTGTCGTCGTGCTTCCTGCTCGACTCGCCGCGTGACGAGCTGGAGGGCATCTACGACCGCTACGGCCAGGTGGCCCGGCTGTCCAAGTACGCCGGAGGCATCGGCGTCTCCTGGACCCGGGTGCGCTCGCGCGGCTCCCTGATCAGGGGGACGAACGGCCACTCCAACGGCATCGTGCCGTGGCTGCGCACGCTCGACGCGTCGGTGGCGGCGGTCAACCAGGGGGGCCGGCGCAAGGGCGCGGCCTGCGTCTATCTGGAGACCTGGCACGCCGACATCGAGGAGTTCCTGGAACTGCGCGACAACACCGGCGAGGACGCACGCCGCACCCACAACCTCAACCTGGCCAACTGGGTGCCCGACGAGTTCATGCGCCGCGTCGAGGCCGACGAGCCCTGGTCGCTGTTCGACCCCAAGGAGACGCCCGACCTCACGGACCTGTGGGGGGAGGAGTTCACCGCCGCCTACCGCGCGTACGAGCAGGCGGGGCGCCACGTCCGGCGCGTCCCCGCGAGGACCCTGTACGCCCGGATGATGCGCACCCTCGCCCAGACCGGCAACGGCTGGATGACGTTCAAGGACGCCGCCAACCGCACCTCCAACCAGACGGGCCGCCCCGGCAACGTCATCCACCTGTCCAACCTGTGCACGGAGATCCTGGAGGTCACCAGCGACGGGGAGACGGCCGTGTGCAACCTGGGCTCCGTCAACCTGGCCGCCCATCTCGCGGGCGGGGACGTCGACTGGGAGCGGTTGCGCGCCACCGTACGCACGTCCGTACGTTTCCTCGACCGCACCATCGACCTCGGCTTCTATCCGACACCCGAGGCGGAGAAGGCCAACAGACGGTGGCGGCCGATCGGGCTCGGCGTCATGGGGCTGGCCGACGTGTTCTTCACGCTGCGGCTGCCGTTCGACTCGCCCGAAGCGCTGGAGTTGTCGACGCGCATCGCCGAGGAGATCGCGCTGGCCGCCTACGACACCTCGGCCGACCTGGCGGTCGAGCGCGGCAGGCACCCGGCGTACGCCGACACCCGGGCCGCCGGGGGAGTGCTGCACCCCGACCACTACGTGCCGGGCACGCCTCGCTGGGACGCCCTGCGCGACAAGATCGCGACGACCGGCCTGCGCAACTCCCTCATGATCGCCATCGCGCCGACCGCCACGATCGCCTCCATCGCCGGCTGCTACGAGTGCATCGAGCCGCAGGTGTCCAACGTGTTCAAGCGCGAGACGCTGTCGGGAGAGTTCCTCCAGGTCAACCGCTATCTGGTGGCCGACCTGCAGGAGCGCGGGCTGTGGACGCAGCAGGTGCGCGACGACATCAAGCGGGCCGACGGCTCGGTCCAGCCCGTCCCCGGCATCCCCGACGACCTCAAGCTCCTCTACCGCACGGCCTGGGAGCTGCCGCAGAAGGCGCTCATCGACCTGGCCGCCGCCCGCCAGCCGTACATCGACCAGTCGCAGTCGCTCAACCTCTTCATGGCCGGTCCGACGATCGGCAAGCTCTCCTCGATGTACGCCTACGCCTGGAAGAAGGGCCTGAAGACGACGTACTACCTGCGCTCGCGCCCCGCCACCCGCATCGCCCAGACGACGGTCCCCGCGCAGGGCAAGCCCTCCGCACCATCGCGGAGCGGCTTGGCCGCGCAGTCCGCCCACGCGACGGCCGACGCCCTCGCGTGCTCCCTCGAGAACCCCGAAACCTGCGAAGCCTGCCAGTGAAGGAGCCCGTCGTGCTGCTCGACCCCGGAATGGACCTCACCCTGCGCCCGATGCGCTACCCCGGCTTCTACGAGCGTTACCGCGCGGCCATCCGCAACACGTGGACGGTCGAGGAGGTGGACCTGCACACGGACCTGGCCGACCTGTCCAGGATGACGCCGCAGGAACGGCACCTGATCAACCGCCTGGTCGCCTTCTTCGCGACCGGCGACTCGATCGTGGCCAACAACCTCGTGCTCAACCTCTACCAGCACGTCAACGCCCCCGAGGCGCGTCTGTACCTCAGCAGGCAGCTGTTCGAGGAGGCCGTGCACGTGCAGTTCTACCTGACCCTGCTGGACACCTACCTGCCCGATCCCGACGAGCGGGTCAAGGCCTTCGCCGCGATCGAGCACATCCCGTCGATCCGCGACAAGGCGGAGTTCTGCTTCAAGTGGATCGACTCGATCAACGGCCTCCACCGGCTGGAGACGGCCGCCGAGCGCCGTCAGTTCCTGCTCAACCTCATCTGCTTCGCCGCCTGCATCGAGGGCCTGTTCTTCTACGGCGCCTTCGCGTACGTCTACTGGTTCCGCTCGCGCGGCCTGCTCAACGGCCTGGCCACGGGGACGAACTGGGTGTTCAGGGACGAGTCCATGCACATGGCGTTCGCGTTCAGCGTGGTCGACACGGTCAGGGACGAGGAGCCCGAGCTGTTCGACGAGGAGCTGGGCAAGCAGGTCACCGGCATGATCGAGGAGGCGGTGGCCGCCGAGCTGGCCTTCGCCGAGGACCTGTGCGGGGACGGCATGATGGGCATGGGTGTGGCGCAGATGCGCCAATACCTGGAATACGTCGCCGACCAGCGGCTGGTCCGGCTGGGGCTGCCGAGGAGGTACGGTTCGGCCAACCCGTTCGGGTTCATGGAGCTGCAGGACGTGCAGGAGCTGGCAAACTTCTTCGAGCGGCGGGTCTCTGCTTACCAGGTGGCGGTTGAGGGAAATGTGAGTTTTGACGAGTCTTTCTAGGACATTTGGGGGCATGAGTGCAGTCTCCGGCGGGCTGGCCGATTCTCGCCATCGCGGTGATCGGCTCGGTCCTCCTCGTGGAAGTGGCCCGGCGGGCGCTGAACCGGATCGGCCGTAAATGGGCGCTCGCCCGGCACCTCGTGGAGCACTGCACCTGGCCGGCGTTCGCGGTGGCCGTCGTGGTGGCATGCAACCTGGTGATCAGTCCCGGCATGTTCGGCAGGACGGTCGCGGAACGCAGCCTGGCCGCGACGGTCGAGCACGCGCTCGGACTGGTCACGATCGCCGCGATGACCTGGCTGATCGTGCAGGCGGCGTACGCGCTGACGGACGTCGTGCTCGACCGGCTGGTCCAGGTCGAAGGCGAGCGCAACCGGCGGGCGCGGCGGATCATGACGCAGATCGCGCTGGTACGCCGCATCGCCTCCGCCGCCTTCATCGTCATCGCGCTCGGCGCCATGCTCTTCTCCTTCCCGCAGATGCGGGCGCTCGGCGCCGGCCTGCTCGCCTCGGCGGGCATCGCCGGCGCCATCGTCGGCATCGCCGCCCAGCCGACCATCGGCAACGCGCTGGCCGGGCTCCAGCTCGCCTTCAGCGACGCCCTCCGCCTCGACGACGTGGTGGTGGTCGAGAAAGAGTGGGGCAGGATCGAGGAGCTCACCCTCACCTACGTCGTGCTGCGGCTGTGGGACGAGCGGCGGCTGGTCCTGCCGGTGTCGTACTTCACCCAGAACCCGTTCGAGAACTGGACCAGGCACGGCAGCCGGGTGCTCGCCGTGGTCTACCTGCGGGTGGACTGGTCGGTGCCGGTGCCCAAACTGCGGGAGGCGCTGTACGCGTTCCTGCAGGACAACCCCCTGTGGGACCAGAAGGACTGGACGCTCCAGGTCACCGACGTGCTGCCGAACGGCCTGGTCGAGCTGCGCGCCCTGATGAGCGCCGCCGACTCGCCGTCGTCCTGGGACCTCAAGTGCGACGTACGCGAGTTCCTCGTCGAGCACGTACGCGAGAACTACCCCGACGCGCTGCCCCGCTTCCGCGTCGACACCCCGGAGACGCGCGCCGGCATGAGATGGGACGACGACCGCGACCGGCGATAAATAGATGGCATTCACGCCGATCACGGGGTTACCGTAAGAAAGTCAACGACGAGCGGCAGAAAGGGCGGCTACATGTGTGAGCTGGGCGCCATCCGGCCGTCGGCGGCCCGTCCTGAGCTGCCGCGGAGGCTTTCCGGATAGTCCTTGAAAGGATTCCCGAAAAGCCGTCTCGAGGATATCGAGGCGGCTTTCTCATACGCGACCGAGTGTGGGGCAGTTTGGCCGCCCGCCTGCTTTGGGTGCAGGAGCGACGCAGGTTCGAATCCTGCCACTCGGACAGTGTGATGTCTCAGGACATCGGAAACCCTCGAACCTACGGGTTCGGGGGTTTCGTCGTGTTGGGGTTTGCCTGGGGTTGGTAGTCGCGGGCGGGGTCGATGGTCAGCTCGCGCAGGAGTTCTCCGGT